>NZ_JBSGVD010000014.1:0-172780 GCF_053608285.1 Nocardia sp. NPDC055053
GCGCCGTTGCGTACGCGACGAAGGAGCAAGCAACGGTGCCTGACCGGCGGGACAGGAGGGGCCGCGACCTCGAGCGCGCCAGCGCTCCAAAAACTCAGTGGTCGAGTTCGCGCGCCACGGCGCGGACGACCTCGGAGATGCGCTGGGACAGCTTGCGATCCGGGTACTTGCCCCGGCGCAGGTCCGGCTGGACCTTGGTCTCGAGTAGCGTGATCATGTCCTCGACCAGGCCGTGCAGCTCGTCGGGCGACTTGCGCGGGCCCGCGTCCTTACGGGCGGGCTGCTGAGACTGGTTGCCGCGCACGGTCGGCGGCGCCTCGAGCAGCTTCAGGCTGAGCGCCTGCGGGCCACGCCGGCCAGCGGCCATGCCGAATTCGACGCGCTGTCCGGGCTTGAGCCCTTCGACGCCATCGGGCAGCGCGGAGGAACGGACGTAGACGTCCTCGCCCTCGTCTTGGGAAAGGAAGCCGAAGCCCTTTTCGACGTCGTACCACTTCACCCGGCCGGTCGGCACTGCGCTCACCCGTTCATCATTCGACACCCGAACCCTTGTGGTCCGGGTTACTTCGTACTCGTTGTCGCGAAAAGAACGCGCCCCACAACAAGGCAGGACGCGATGTGCTCAGAGTCTACCCCGGTGGCCATACCGCGAGCACATCAGTTTTACGGTGCAACGGTGACCAACACTCCTCCGCCCGCACGCGACCCTCGGCGCCCGAGCGATCGCCTGCTGCAACTCGCCGTCGCGCTGTTCGGAATCGGGATCCTGGCCGTGGTCGCGATCTTCGTGACGCCGATCGTCTCCGACAGCTCGCCGGGGCTATGGCTGTACGGGCTGGCGATGCTCGCGCCGGTAGGTTTCCTGCTCGGCCTGGTGTTCGCGTTGTGGTCGGGCCGTCGCACGCGTTGACGCGTCAACCGGTTACCCCGGTAGATCAATGCCAAGACGGTGGTGTGACCTTCGTCACATAACGGCATGGTCACGAAGTGAGCGTGCAACCGTCGCGCACACGCGGCACCGCGACTACCTGCGCCGACGCCTCCGGGATAACCCTGAGACCACCCCGATACCCGCCCGCACACGCCGGTTACCAAATAGTGACTTTCCCCGCTGTCCGTCGTACCGTTTCTCTCAGCCGGGGCAACCCCCGGAACCACCGGCCCGCCGCACCGAACTTCACCCCGCGGGTACCGGACCCCGATTGGAATCAGGGGTGAGGGCGGACCGGGAGACCTCTCAGTCCGGACCACATGCAGGTGCGCACGAGAGGAAGAAACCCGATATGAGTGGACGCCACCGCAAGCCGACTTCCACCGGCCGCACTGTCGCCAAGGTCGCCGTCACCGGCGCGATCATCGGCACCGCCAGTGCAGCTTTCGCCGGAAACGCCAGCGCGGCCCCCGACTCCGACTGGGATCGCCTCGCGCAGTGTGAAGCCGGCGGCAACTGGGGAATCAACACCGGCAACGGCTACCAGGGTGGGCTGCAGTTCTCGCCCTCCACCTGGAACGCACACGGTGGTGGCGAGTACGCCGCCACGGCCAACCAGGCCTCCCGCGAACAGCAGATCGCGGTCGCCGAAAAGGTTCTCGCCTCGCAGGGTTGGGGCGCTTGGCCCTCCTGCTCGTCCAAGCTAGGCCTGAGCAGCGGCCCGACCGAGCGCATCGCTCCCTCGGCCCCGAGCTGGGCCCCCCAGGTCAACGTCCCGCAGGTGCAGGATCCGAGCCAGGAAGTCTTCCAGGCCGTCGACCGCGCGCTCACCGTCGTGCAGCAGCAGGGTGTCGCCGTGCCCCAGCAGGCGCTCGATTTCTTCAACTCGGCCAAGGGCACTCAGCTCGACCCGGCCGTGATCGACTTCTTCGAGGCGAACAAGGGCCTGCTGCCCTCCTGATCGCCCCCACAGACAACAAGAGCCCGCATCCCCCCAGGGATGCGGGCTCTTGTCTTTCGCGTCCGAACTACACCCGGTTGATGACAGTCTGCGGGTGGATGTACGGCAGCTTGGCCGCCGGGACGGGAAACTCGGTGTCCTCACCGAAGGGCGAGAGATTACCGGCGCGGGTCGACGACAGTTCGGTCACGGCGTGCTCGCCGTCGGCCACCTGCGGCCAGCCGTTGTCGACGTAGGGTTTCTTCGATTTGTTCACCACGGCCTCATTCTGGCATACGCACAACGTAGGCTGGATCGGATGATCGCGACGGACTCCCTCGCCGATTGGCTCGGTGCGCGCACCGACGACCAGCTGGTGAAATTGCTGCAGTTGCGGCCCGATCTGGCGGTGCCGCTGCCCGCGTCGATGTCGGTGCTCGCGGTGCGCGCCCAGCAGCGGGCCTCGGTGCTGCGCGCCGCCGACGACCTCGACACGCTCGAGTTCGCGATCATCGAGGCGCTCACGGCCAACGAGGACGCGCGCACCATCGGCACCGCGATCACGCCGCTGTCCAAGACCACCCTGCACGCGCAGCTCAAGGACCGCGTCACCAAGACCGCGTTCACCGCCGCGCTGACCCGCCTGCTCGACCGCGCGGTGATCTGGCAGACCGGCGACGGCCTGCACCTGACGGCCAGCGCCGCCGAAGCCCTCCCCTGGCCCCTCGGCGCGACGACGGCGCTGCCGGACGCGCTCACCGAGCCCGAGGTCACCACCGCGCTGGCACAGGCGAGCCCGGCCGAACGGGCGCTGCTGGAGAAGCTGGCCACCACCGGCCCGCGCGGCCGCACCAGAGACGCGGCGCCAGGCACACCCGCCGACCGCCCGGTGCCGCGACTGCTCGATGCCAGGCTGCTGCACCGGATCGACGACGAGACGGTCGAACTGCCGGTCACGGTCGGCCAGGTGCTGCGCGGCGAACCGGTCACCGACCCGCACGCCCTCGCCCCGCCCAAGCCGACGCTGACCAAGCACGCGCCCGCCGAGGTGAACGCGGTCGGCGCGGGCGAAGTCGGTGAGCTGCTGCGCGATTGCGCCGATCTGCTCGACGCGCTGGGCCGCCTGCCCGCCCCCGCCCTGCGCGCCGGCGGACTCGGCGTGCGCGAATTGCGCAGGCTGGCCAAGCAGACCGGGGTCGACGAGCAGCGCGCCGGCCTGCTGCTGGAGTTGCTCGCCGCCGCGAAGCTCGTCGAGAAGGGCCTGCCCGAGCCGACACCGGAACTCGACACCACCGACGACTTCTGGGCCCCGACCCCCGCCGCCGACGCCTGGCTCGACGCACCGCCCGCGACCCGCTGGGTGCTGCTGGCGCAGGCCTGGCTCGACCTGGATCGCATGCCCTGGATGATCGGCCTGCGCGACGCCGCCGACAAGCCGATCGCCGCGCTCTCGGCGGAGCTGCGCATCCCGCACGCCGTGCGTGACCGGCACGCGATCCTCGGCCTGCTCACCGAGTACCCGAGTGGCTCCGCGCTGTCCGCGTCCGATATCGGCAAGCTGCTGGCCTGGCGGATGCCGCGGCGGCGCAGGCACTTCCGCCTCGACGCGGTCACCGCGACCCTCGCCGAGGCCGCCACGATCGGCATGCTCGGCCGTGGCGCGCTCGATTCCGCCGCCAGGGCCCTGCTGCACGGCGCGCCGACCAGCGTCGCCGACGCCGAGGCCGAGATGGCCGCGGCGCTGCCGGAACCGGTCGATCACGTGCTCGTCCAAGCCGACCTGACGGTGATCGCCCCCGGCCCGCTCGTCCCGGAACTGCGCGCCAGGATCGCGCTGGTCGCCGATGTGGAGTCGGCGGGCGCGGCCACGGTCTACCGGGTCGGCGACGCCTCGGTGCGCCGGGCACTGGACGCCGGGATGACCGCCGCCGAACTGCACGCCCTGTTCGCCACGCACTCCCGCACGCCGGTCCCCCAGTCGCTGACCTACCTCATCGACGACGTCGCCCGCCGCCATGGCCAGCTGCGCGCTGGCATGGCCCAGTCGTTCCTGCGCAGCGACGACCCGGCCCTGCTCGCCCAGGTCCTCGCCGCACCGGTGGCGGACACCCTGGCCCTGCGCGCGATCGCGCCGACCGTCGCCATCGCCCTCGCCCCGCTGGGCGAGCTGCTCGACCAGCTGCGCGCGGCCGGTTTCGCCCCGGCCGGTGAGGATTCCGCCGGCGCGATCGTCGACCTGCGCCCGCGCGGCGCCCGCATCGCCGTGCGCCCCCTGGCCCGCAAGCCCTACCGCCCGAGTCCCCCGAGCGACGAGCAGTTGTCCCTGCTGGTCACCGAACTCCGCGCGGGCGAACGCGCCGCGGGCGCCCGCACCGGCCAGTCCGTGCGCACCGACGGCACCCGCACGGGCACCGCGGCCACCCTGGCCCTGCTCCAATTGGCCGCCAGGGTGGGCCGCCCGGTGAACATCGGCTACGTCGACGCCCAGGGTGTCGCCAGCCAGCGCGTGGTCGAACCGATCCGCGTCGGCAACGGCCAATTAGACGCGGTCGACCCCGTCACCGGCGCGACCCGCCACTTCACCCTCCACCGCATCGCCTCGGTCGCCCTGCTGGACTGACGTTCCAGGATTACGGCTTGGCCATGCAGAACGTCGTCTTCGGGTCGGCGACCGTACGGAACTGGGTCGCGTCGGTGCCGCACTGGAGCTCGTCGGCAACTCCGTCGATCCGCTTGACGACCTTGAACGTCGCCTCCGGCGCGGTGCAGGCGACGGCCTCGGCGGGGCGCTTGCCCGCGTCGGCGTAGCAGCTGCCCTCGGCGAAATTGGGGGCGAGGCAGAGGCCGGTCTTGGTGTCGCCGACGGTGCCGTTGAAGGTGGCGTCGGAGACGGCGCAGGTCAGCGGGGCCGTGCCGACCTGAACGATCCGGTAGTTCGACGTCGCCGCCGAGCAGTCACCAACGGTCGCCTTCATCGCGTCGGCCGCGTTGTCGGTGACCTCGACGCAGGCGCCCTTGGTGACCGCGCCCGCCGACGAGTCGCTGTCCGACGAACAGGCGACGACCGCACCGACCAGTGCGACCGTCGCGACGGGGGCGAACAGAATCCGCGCCAGCAGTCGCTTTCCTGGGAAAATCACTGAAAACCTCACTCACCGAACGGTTCAGGCATACATGGCCGCCGGTGACGATACCCAAGCCGGTGTCGTCCGCGCTCGGCCACGTCGAACCTGGCTACCATCACAAAGATGACCCTCGACGATGTCGCAGGCGAGCTGTACGGCCTCGACCCCGGCGACTTCGTGGCGACCCGCAACCAGCGGGCCGCCCAGGCTCGCGAGGACGGTGACCGCGACCTGGCCAAGGCCGTCACCGCGCTGCGCAAACCCACGGTCGCGGCGTGGACGGTCAACCTGCTGGCCCGGCACGCGCCGAAGGAGATCGCGGCCCTGCTCGACCTCGGTGACGCCCTGCGTTCGGCGCAGCGCCAGCTCTCCGGCGACAAACTCCGCGCGCTCGGCGCGCAGCGCCAGCAGGTTGTCAACGCGATGACCAAGCGGGCGGGCGAACTGGCCACCGAGCACGACCGGCCCGCGAGCGAACAGGTGCTGCGCGAGGTCGGCCAGACCCTCACCGCCGCGCTGGCCGATCCCGATGTCGCCGATCAGGTCCGCGCCGGTGTCCTGCCCGCCACGGTCACCTACGACGGTTTCGGCCCGGCCGGGCTGGTCGCGATCACCGGGGGCAAGGCCGCCGCGCCCGCGAAGCGCGCGAGCCCCCGCCGTTCCGGCAGGTCACCGGAGGACGCCGAGGCGGCACGTCGCGCCGAGGCGAAGCAGGAACTCGACGACGCCGAATCCGCGCTGGAGACAGCCCGTTCAGCGCGGGATGTAGCGGAAACCGCCGCCACACAAGCCAAAACAGAGCTGGAAGAGATCGAGGCTCGCATCGACAAGTTGCGCACCGACCTCGAGCACGCCGAGCAGCAGCGCCATTTCGCCCGCACCACCGAGCATCGAGCACGCGGCGAATTGACCTCCGCACGTAGCCAATTCGAGCGGATGCAGCGATGGGCAGACCACGCCCGTGACCGCATGGAAGAGAAATAGTCATCCACCCGTGCCGAGCCCCGGCGGATGAGGACTGAACAGACCCAACACGTCGCCCCCAAGGTCATCGATACAGTCGCCGACTGGCTGAAGGTGCGCTGTCGGGGCTGGCATGATCGCGGTGTGGACCTACGATTCGGTATTCAGTTGGCACCGACAGCGACCGAGCTGCCGCAGCTACGCGCGATGGCAAAGGTGGCGGACCGGGAAGGCCTGGATCTGCTCGGCATCCAGGATCATCCGTACTCGGGCGGGCTGGCCGATACGTTCGCGGTGATCGCCACGATATTGGCGGAAACCGAACGGCTGCGGGTGTTCCCGGATGTCGCCAGCCTGCCGCTGCGCGGGCCCGCGATGCTCGGGAAGCAGGCCGCGACCTTGGATCTGCTCAGCGGCGGGCGATTCGAACTCGCTGTGGGAGCGGGCGCGTTCTGGCCCGCGATCGGCGCCATGGGCGGACCGGTGCGGTCGAATCCCGAAGCGCTGCGGGCGCTCGAGGAAGCTACCGCGATCATCCGCGCCATGTGGCGGCCGGGGACGAAGGCGACAGTCGAAGGCGCGCACTACACCGTGCACGACGTGCAGTCCGGACCCGCGCCGGCGCATCCGGTCGGGATCTGGTTCGGCAGCGTCGGCCCGAAGGCCAACGCGCTCACCGGACGTATCGCCGACGGGTGGGCCGCGCCCATCCCGCACTACCTGCCGTACGAGAAATGGCGGGCGACACAGGACATCATCTCCGCCGCCGCGATCGACGCGGGACGCAAACCGGCCGACATCACCCGGATGGCGCAACTCGTCGGAACGATCACCGACACTCCGGGGCCGGTCACCTTGCGCGGCGAGGATCCGATTCGCACCGACGCCGCGGGCTGGGCTCGCGTACTAGCCGATCTCGCCACGGAAACCGGCTTCGACACCTTCGTGTACTGGCCGGAATCCGCCGACGACACCCAGCTTCGCCGCTGGATCGGTGACGTCGTTCCCGCCACCCGCGCCTTGTGTGCCTGACCGTCCCCGGCGCTCCACCCGCTACCCGATACTCACCGGGGTGTTCTGCCCGGTACGGATACGCCATTCGCTCGCCCGCTGCTCGAGCGTCAAGATGATCACACCGTGCATCGGGTCCGGCGCCGAATCGTCGCTACCTCGTGTGCGTTGCCGGGCAACGACCTGCACGAAGGTCGGTGCCAATTCGATAGTCTTCTCGAGGCGGTAGTGCACATTCACGTCGTGCAGTGGGCCGTTCGCGCCGAACACGAAACGTTGTTTGATCAGCAGTTCGTCCCGGCCGGCGGCCACACTGCCACTGAAGTTCACGAAAGTGCTGTCCTCCCAGAACAACGCGTTCATGCCGTCGGCGTCGTTGGAGTTGAACGCCCCTTCATACCGCTCCAGCACCCGCACTGCCGCATCGATCGTCATCGCTTCTCCTAGCCTCGGTTTGACGCAGTACAACCCAGGCTAGAAGCTCGAGTGCACTTCAGGTAAAGCCCGCCGAGCTGGATCACATCTTGATCGACCCCGCCGCGGTGACTCAGCGGCCCAGCGTGCCCGGGTACAGGAATGCCTCCCGCGGCGGCGATGTCGAATCCAGCCACTCGCGCAGGAATTCACCGAGCGGCATCGAGGTCCGGCTCTGCAGGAACTCCCGGAATTCCGGCATCGAGGCATGGCCGTCGCGGCGCGCGGTCACGAAATCACGGATGGCCGTGAAGAACACGTCCTCACCGAGCAGTTTGCGCAACGCGTGCAGGAACAGCGGACCGCGATAATAGACCGAGGTGAACTCGTCGCCCGCGCCCGGATTCGCGAGCGCGATCTCCCAGAACTCCGGATCGTCACGGAATTTCGCGATCGTCTCGCGGTATTTGGTGTCGACATCGGCCTGCTCGACCCGCTCGATCCAGAGGTACTCGGCGGTGTAGCTGGCGAAGCATTCGTTGAGGCAGATATCGGACCACTGCTTCACCGACATGGTGTCGCCCCACCACTGGTGGGCCAGCTCGTGCACCACGGTGTCCAGGTCGGCCCACGGCGCATAGGTGGGGCGGGTCTGGGTTTCCAGCGAGAACGGGATCACGGCGTCGACGTAGATGCCGCCAGCGACGTCGAAGGGATAAGGGCCGTACAGGTTCTCGAGGAAGTCGAGGATTTCCGGCAGGCGCTGTTCGTCCTCGCGGTTGCCCTCGGACTCCGGCGCGAAGGCGCTCAGCACCGGGGTGCCGTTCGCCCGCCGCTGTTCGAGGAAGGTGAAGTGGTCGACCGCGATCGTGGTCAGGTACCCGAGGACGGGCGACCTGGTCTCCCAGGTGGTGACGAGCCTGCCGTCGCGCACCTCGTGCACGGTGCGGTCGCCGGTCGACATCACCTCCCAGTCGGCGGGCACGGTGGCGTGCAGGGTGAATGTCGCCTTGTCCAGGGGTGTGTCGTTGAGCGGATACCAGGTGCTCGCGCTGTGCGGCTGGCCGACGGCGAACGCGCCGCCGCTCGGCGCGTAGGTCCAGCCCTCGCCCGCGGTGTCGGCGGGCTGGCCTGCGTAGTCGACGATGATCCGCATCGGCAGGCCGGGCGGCAGCGGGAGCAGCGGGGTGACGACCAGCTCGCGGTCGCCGTCGCGGCTGAACCCCGCGGGCTGCCCGTTCACCGTCACCATCAGCACCTCGGGGCCGCGGTAGTCGAGGTTGAACTGGGCCAGCGGCTGGGTCGCGCCCGCATCGATGCGCGCGGTGCCACGCAGGAAGGAGGTGGCCGGGTCGTAGTCGATCGTCAGCTCGTAGTGGTCGACGTCGTAGCCGCCGTTGCCGTCCAGCGGATAGTAGGGATCGCCCAGCCCCGGCGCCCCGATCAGCCCCTGGTCCGCGGCGACCGGGCGGATACCGAGCGTCAGTATCGCCAGGATCGCGCAGATGGAGGCCGACCATCGCATCTGGACAGGCACCTTTCACCGGATCGAGCCCGCGGACACAGTCCATCGTCCCAGCCGCGCGGCGAGACTCCTAGCCCAGGTCGCCGGGCAGCTGCTGCGGGTCGAGCAGCAGGCGCTTGGTCGCCGTGCGCCGCACGCGCGCGGCCAGCGCCAGGTTCGCGGTGAGCAGCTGCCATTCGACCTCGGTGATCTCACCGCGGGCCCGCTCGATCACCGCACTGTCGCGAGTACCCCACGCGATCGGCATGGCGGTGACCAGCTGCCAGCGTTCGCCTACCTGCCGCGGCGCGCTGTCGGTGCGGACCGCGACGGCGGGCACCCGTTCGCCGGGTTCGGGCGCGTGGCCGGGCAGCGCGCGCACCTTGCGGGTGATCAGCGCCCAGCTGCGCGTGGCCGACGCCGGCTCGGCGACGTCGACGAGGGCGAGCAGCACGATGCCGGACGCCTCGGTCTCGGTGACCACGGCGGGCACCAAAGCGCCGTTCTGGTACAGCTTCTCGATACTGGAGCGGTGCGGAGTCCACAGCGCGACCCACAGCGCGATCGCCGCGACGAGGACGCACACCACCGCGAGCAGGTATCCCCACGCCTGCCCGCTCCACAGCAGCGCGGCCGTGGCCGCGACGGCGAGCCCGGCGACCAGCAGTGCGACCACGCGCAGCCTGCGTAACCCGGTGAACGTCTCGTTGACCGCATGAGCGTGCTCACGGTCGACCACGAATTCGAAGCGGCGCACGGTTCCTTCCTAGCACAAGTTGCGGAGGAGTTGCCTCCACTTATCTGCCGGGGACTTCACCGCACGGTACCGCGATCCGACCTGCCGATCAGCTCTACGCGCCGTCACCGATCGGCGGTCCGAGCAGATCGTCGGCATCGGTGATGCGGTAGGCGTACCCCTGCTCGGCGAGGAACCGCTGCCGATGCGCGGCGTACTCGGCGTCGAGGGTGTCGCGGGCGACCACGGAATAGAAATGCGCCTGTCCCCCATCCTGTTTCGGCCGCAACAGTCTACCGAGGCGCTGCGCCTCCTCCTGCCGCGAACCGAATGTCCCCGAAACCTGCACCGCCACAGACGCTTCCGGCAGATCGATGGAGAAGTTCGCCACCTTGCTCACCACCAGCACCGGTACCTCGCCGGACCGGAACGCGTCGAACAGCGCCTCGCGTTCCTTGTTCTTGGTGGCACCCGTGATCACCGGGGCGTTCAGATCGATGCCGAGTTCCTCGAGCTGATCCAGGTAGGCGCCGATCACCAGCGTCGGCGCGTCCTTGTGCCTGGCCAGGATCGACTCGACCACCGGGATCTTGGTGCGCGCGGTGGAGCACAGCTTGTAGCGCTCCTCCGGCTCCGCGGTCGCGTACGCCATCCGCTCGGCGTCGGTGAGCGTGACCCGCACCTCGATGCAGTCGGCGGGCGCGATCCAGCCCTGCGCCTCGATGTCCTTCCACGGCGCGTCGTAGCGCTTCGGGCCGATCAGCGAGAACACATCGCCCTCGCGGCCGTCCTCACGCACCAGCGTCGCCGTCAGGCCGAGCCTGCGGCGCGACTGTAGGTCAGCGGTCATCCGGAAGACCGGCGCGGGCAGCAGGTGCACCTCGTCGTAGATCACCAGGCCCCAGTCGCGACTGTCGAACAGCTCGAGGTGCTTGTACTCGCCCTTGGTCTTGCGGGTGATCACCTGGTACGTGGCGATCGTGACCGGGCGGATCTCCTTGCGCTCACCGGAGTACTCGCCGATCTCGTCCTCGGTCAGCGTGGTGCGCGCCAGCAGTTCGCGGCGCCACTGCCTGCCCGCGACGGTATTGGTGACCAGGATCAACGTGGTCGCTTTGGCCTTGGCCATGGCGGCAGCGCCGACCATCGTCTTGCCCGCGCCACAGGGCAGCACGACCACGCCCGAGCCACCGGCCCAGAACGAGTCGGCGGCCATCTCCTGGTAGTCGCGCAGGTGCCACTTGGCGTCGGTGTAGTCGAGGCCGATGTCGTGCGCCTCGCCGTCGACGTAGCCGGCCAGGTCCTCGGCGGGCCAGCCGATCTTCAACAGCATCTGCTTGATGTGACCGCGCTCGGACGGATGCACGATCACCGTGTCGTCATCGATGCGGGCACCGAGCATCGGCGCGATCTTCTTGTGCCGCAGCACTTCCTCGAGCACCGCGCGATCCAGGCTCACCAGGCACAAACCGTGCGCGGGATGCTTGACCAGCTGCAGCCTGCCGTAGCGGCCCATCGTGTCGACGATGTCGACCAGCAGCGGCTGCGGCACCGCGTACCGCGAGAAGTTCACCAGCGCGTCGACGACCTGCTCGGCATCGTGGCCTGCCGCGCGGGCATTCCACAGCGCCAGCGGCGTGATCCGGTAGGTGTGCACATGCTCGGGCGCACGCTCCAGCTCCGCGAACGGCGCGATGGCCTGCCGCGCGTTGCCTGACAGCTCGTGCTCGACCTCGAGCAGCAGGGTCTTGTCGCTCTGCACGATCAATGGGCCGTCGGTCACAGTGCTCCTCGGCGGCCGGGGCCGCGGGTTTCGGGGCCTGGTGACCCTCGACTCAGCACTCGAGACGCGCCTGCGCTTCGACTGCTGGGGCGAGGGGCAGCCCCGAACGGGCTCGTCAGCCCTGTGCGGGGTGCGTTCGGCCGGGATGTTTCTCCAGTGGGCGCCGACGCGATGGGACGCTTCGGCAGCCTTTGTCGATTGTACGGATCGGGACCGACACGACCTGGGCCGATTCAGCCACCCGCGCGATGGCCGGGGTCCAGCGAGTGTCGACTGGACCGCGACAAGGCCCGGCTGACCAGGTCAGACTCGATGCGTGCTTCAGACTACGGCGGTTCTCGGGGTTGCGGCGGCGGCGCTCGGCATGGTGCTGACGCCGGGACCGAACATGATGTATCTCGTCTCACGGACGGTGTCGCAGGGGCGGCGAGCGGGGATGATCTCGCTGGCCGGGGTCGCGGCCGGGTTCGGGGTGTATCTGCTGGCCGCCGCGGCGGGGATCACGGCGGTGTTCGCGGTGGTTCCCGGGCTGTACATGGGGATCAAGCTGGCCGGGGCCTGCTATCTGCTGTGGCTGGCCTGGCAGGCGGTGCGGCCGGGCGGGGTGTCGGTGTTCGCGCCCGCCGACCTGCCGGTGGATCCGGCGCGACGGCTGTTCACCATGGGATTCGTCACCAACCTGCTCAATCCGAAGATCGCGATCATGTACATGGCACTGATCCCGCAGTTCGTCGATCCGGAGCGCGGGACGCTGTGGTTGCAGAGCCTGTCGCTCGGCGCGGTGCAGATCACGGTCGCGCTCACCGTCAACGCGCTGATCGTGCTCGGCGCGGCAGGCCTGGCCGCCTTCCTCACCGCGCGGCCGCTCTGGTTGCGGACCCAGCGGTACCTGATGGGGACCGCGCTCGGCACCATCGCGGTGCTGCTCGCCACCGACAAGGCGCGGCCCTCGCCGGCCTGAACTCAGCCCCCACCGCGGCGGGCGAGTGTTCGACGAGGACACCCGCTGCCGCCGGGCCGCGCCACCGTGAGACCCGGCGTCGCGACGTGAAGTGCTTCCGCTCACATGCCGGGGGGCGACACGGTGAGGCCGGGTGGTCGGCGGTGAACTCCTGCGTGTCACGCTGCTGGGTGGTCCTGGCGAGAAGGAGTGAGCGGTGAGTGTTGGGTTGCTGGTGGCGGTGGTCGCGACCGGGCCGTCGGTGACGGAACTGGATTCGGCGGTGACCATGGTGCATCGGGGCGGCGAGCTGCTCGGGGTGATCTCGTTCGCCGCGTCCGGCGCGCTGGTCGCCGCCCGCAAGCGGCTCGATCTGTTCGGCATCGCGGTACTCGCCACCGCGACCGCGCTTGGCGGCGGCATCGTGCGCGACCTGCTGATCGGGCGCACGCCACCCGCCGCGTTCACCGACCTCACCTACCTGTCCGCTTCCCTGCTGACGGCCTTCGTCCTGTACTTCATCGCGCCGTCGCCCCGGCTCACCAAGGGTCCGCTGGAGATCGCCGACGCGATCGGGCTCGGCCTGTTCTGCGTCACCGGAACCGTGATCGCCGACTCGGCGGGTCTCGGCGCGCCCACCGCCGCGCTGCTCGGCATGACGACGGCGATCGGCGGCGGCGTCCTGCGTGACGTGCTCAGCGGCGAGGTGCCGCGCGTCCTGCGCCCCGACCAGGACCTCTACGCCATCCCCGCCCTGTTCGGCGCGGCCACCACCGCCACCCTGCTGCACTTCGACCTGTACCGGGCGTGGACCGGTCTGCTCGCCGCCGCCGGCGCCATCGGCTTCCGGCTGCTGGCCCGTCACTACCAATGGCACGCGCCACTGGCCCGACACGCTCGCGACTGAGCCATACCGACGATCGCCTGCCCGCTCGCGAGGCGTATGCCGACCGCCTGATCACTACCGGACGCTCACGCTGCACCCATGCCGGCGGGCACATCGGTACCGCCGGACCGGCAGCCCGTCAGCGCACCGCCATACCCGCGCGCAGGCGCCGCACTCCCTCGTCGATGGTCTCGTCGCGCTTGCTGAAGGTGAAGCGCACCAGGTGTTTCCATTCTTCGGGGTGGTCGGTGAACACACTCACCGGCACCGCGACGACGCCGAGACGCGCGGGCAGTTCGCGGCAGAAAGCCAGGCCGTCCACAGCGCCTAGCGGGCGGATGTCGGCGCAGACGAAGTAGCCACCGGAACTGGCGGCGACGCCGAAACCGGTGTCGCGCAGCGCGGCCGAGAGGCGCAGCCGTTTGTCGGACAGTCCGTCACGCATGGCGTGCACCCAGTCGAGCTCGGCGTTGATCGCGTGCGCGACCGCGGGCTGGAACGGCCCACCGCCGACGAAGGTGAGGAACTGCTTGGCCGCGAGCACGCCGTCGAGCAGCGGCGCGGGCGCGCAGACCCACCCGATCTTCCAGCCGGTCACATTGAAAGTCTTTGCCGCGCTGGACACCACGATGGTCCGCTCGCGCATGCCGGGCAGGGTGGAAATGCTGATGTGCTCCGCGCCGTCGTAGACCAGATGCTCGTACACCTCGTCGGCCAGCACCAGCAGATCGTGTTCGCGGGCCAGCTCGGCGATGGCGGTGAGATCGGCGCGATCGAGGACTGATCCGGTCGGATTGTGCGGTGAATTGATCACCAGCATGCGGGTTTTCGGGGTGATCGCGGCGCGCAGGCTGTCCAGGTCGAGGACGAAACGGTCGCCGTCGGGGACCAGGCGCGCGGTCCGCCGCCGGGCACCGGCCAGTGCGACCGCGGCGGCGTAGGAGTCGTAGTACGGCTCGATGAGCACCACTTCCTGGTCCGGCTCGACCAGCCCGAGCAGGGCGGCGCTGATTCCTTCGGTGGCGCCGACGGTGACCAGCACCTCGGTAGCCGGGTCGTAGGCGGTGCCGTAGCGGCGGGCGCGATCGTCGGCGATCGCCTGGCGCAGCACCGGCATGCCACGGCCGGGCGGGTACTGGTTGAGCCCGTCGGCGATGGCGGCCCTGGCTACCTCGAGCATGCCCGCGGGCCCGTCGGTATCCGGAAATCCCTGACCCAGATTCACCGCGTCATGGCGGACGGCCAGTTCGGTCATCTCGGCGAAGATGGTCGATCCGAACGGGCGCAAGCGGGAGACAGTGGGCGGCGCAGACGACATCTCCGCAGCGTATCCCACTTTTCGCGCACGTTGCCGACCGATAGCGAACACGCATGTTTCACAAACGTTTTGCGGGGTTGACCTGCGCTATTGTGCGATCACCCAGGCTGAGCTAGCCTCGCCGTGTTCTACCTCACACACCACTGCGTGGTGGTATATCGAAAGGGGCTCCCTATGGCCTCACCTCTGCTCGATTTCATCGCCGGACCGGCTGCGTCGGAGGTTGCCGGTTCCGCTCTGCGATTCATCCACGACCATCTGATGGGCAGCCCGATCGTGGACTACTTCACCGGCTCGGCGACCCCGGACAACAACATGGGTTCCTCCACCGGCGACCACAACCTCGGTTCGTCGACCGGCGACCACCAGTGGGGGTCGACCTACCCGTAGACACTCGCGGCATCGGACCGGATCGCGCGGGTCCGGTCCGATGCGAGGGTTCAGCGCAGCCGCGCGCCAGACAGCTTCATCACATTGGCGAAATCGTAAGCAGCCCAGACTTTTCCGTCGCGCACCGAGAATCCGAGGACGCGCACCGGCCGCCCGAACGGCGAGTTCGGATCGGTGAGCACGAGGCCCGATTGCCCGTTCACCGCGGCGAATCCCATGTCCAGCCCCGGTTCTTCCAGGTGCTTGCGCCACAGTCCCAGCGCCAGACGCGCGATCTTCTCCGCTCCCGCAACCACATTCAGTGCGGTCTTGGTCGTTCCGCCCGCATCGGCGACGAAGGTCGCGTCCGGATGCAGGGTGGCCGCCACCGCCACGACGTCGCCGGTCGCCAAGGCGGCGAGAAACTTCTGGACCGCCTGATCGTGCACCTCATCGGTGACCGGTTCCGGCGCCTTCGCCGCCGCCTTCCGGGCCCGGACCGCCAATTGCCGTGCGGCATCGGCGGATACGCCCAGGATCTCCGCGATCTCGTCGAACGGCACGTCGAGGCTGTCGTGCAGGACCAGCGCCACGCGCTGCTGTGGTGTCAGCGCGTCGAGTACCACCATCGCCGCCATCCGGCTGTCCTGATTGCGCACCACCACATCCAGCGGATCAGGGGTGCGCGACGGCGTGGTGACGATCGGCTCCGGTAGCCATTGCCCCACATACGTTTCCCGGCGTACCGCCGCACTGCGCAGATGATCGAGGCAGATCCGGCTGACCACCGTCGTCAGCCAGGCCCGCAGATCGTCGATCTCGGACTGGTGCACCCCGGCCATCCGCAGCCAGCTCTCCTGCACCGCGTCCTCGGCGTCGCCGACGCTTCCGGTGAGCCGATAGGCGACCGAAAGCAGGTGCGCTCGATGCGATTCGAACAGGTCGGCGAGAAGCGGGGAAACCATCGCCGATGATCCTACGGACCGGAAAACCTGCGGAGAAACCGGGCGTCGACCTGTCAGGATGACACGATGTACGAGCACACGCTCACCGACGGCACGGTCTGGCTCACCCGCCCGGCCCGCACCGACATCGACCGCATCACCGAGTGCTGCCAGGACCCCGAGGTGGGCCGCTGGACGACGATTCCCGTCCCGTACAGCCGCTCGGACGCCGAGCGATTCCTCGACCTGGTCGTCGCCCCCGGCTGGGCGGGCAACGCGCCCGTCTGGGCGATCCGCACCGCCGAAGACGGGCAGGTCGACGGCATGATCAGCCTGGACACCCGCGGCCCCGGCGTCTGCGAGATCGGCTTCTGGCTCTCCCCCGGCCACCGCGGCCACGGCCTGATGTCACGCGCCATCGCCCTGGTCTGCGACTTCGCCTTCGCCCCCGACGGCCTGGCCTTGGCCCGCATCACCTGGCGCGCCATGGTCGGCAACCACCCCTCAGCCGCCGCCGTCCGCCGCAACGGCTTCCACTACGAGGGCACCGCCCGCCTCGGCGGCATCCAGCGCGGCGCCCGCGTCGACGAATGGCACGCGGCCCGCCTCTCCACCGACCCACCCGGCCCCACCGACACCTGGCCCGCCGACATCGCACCCCGCTGACGTGGGAGCGAGGGAACCAAGATCACCACGCTCTGGTGGCGGTCGCTTCTCGGACGATGCTCACACCAGAGCGTGGTGATCGACCGTCCAACTGGGCGACTCGGCTGGGTGAGGGTTGGTCAGCGGTTCTGGGCGCGGCGGGCGGTGCCGCGGTGGGCGGTGATCGTGGTTGGGTCTTCCGGCCAGGCGTGTTTCGGGTAGCGGCCGCGGAGGTCGGCGCGGACCTGGGGCCAGCCGTTCTTCCAGAAGCTGGGGAGGTCGGCGGTGACGGCGACGGGGCGCTGGGCCGGGGAGAGCAGGTGCAGCAGGATCGGGGAGCGGCCGTCGGCGAGGGTTGGTGGGTCGGTCCAGCCGAAGATCTCCTGGACCTTCACGGCAAGGACCGGCGGTTCGGCGCTGTAGTCGAGGCGGACTCGGCTGCCGGAGGGGACTTCCAGGCGTTCGGGGGCGAGTTCGTCGAGGCGGGCGGCCTCCGGCCATGGGAGCAGGCGGCGCAGGGCGGTGCCCGCGTCGATGCGGGCGAGGTCGGCGCGGCGGCGGGCGGTGGTGAGTTCGGGGCCGAGCCAGTGGTCGAGGTCGGCGAGCAGCGCGCCGTCGTCGACGGCGGGCCATGGGGCGCCGAGCGCGCGGTGTAGGAAGCCGAGACGCTGCCGTAAGTTGCGGGCGTCGTCGGTCCAGCGCAGGAGCTCGAGCCCCTCGGACGCCAGGCCCTCGCGCACCGCCTTCTCCAGCAACCACGTATCCGGTTCGCGCAGCGTCTTTTCCGACAGGACGATCGCCCCGAGCCGCTCCACCCGCCGGGCAACCACGTCACCCGACTCCCAACGCACCTCCTCGGCCCGCGTCACCAACCCGGGCGCGGCCGCCCTGGCGAGATCCTCATCAGCGATGGCCGCCAACCGAATTCGCCCCTCGGCCCGCCCCGGATCACGATCCGCCACCGCCACCGCGAGCCACTTCGCCGCACCAAGACCGGAACCCGGCGGCAAAGTCACCGCCGTACCCCCGGCCATGAGATACGAAGACCCGCTCGCCCGCCGCTTGGCCAGCCGCTCCGGATACGCCAGCGCGATCATGAGCGCGGCGATATCCGCGGGGCTGTCGCTGGGCAGGTCGGTCGCGGCGACCAGTTTGGTCAGGCGCTGCACTTCCTTCGTCCAGCGGGGTGGGCGTTCGGCGCGCAGGGCGCGGAGGGCGGCGGCCGCGTCGACGCCTTGGGCCAGGGAGTCGTCGTCCATGAGCACCACCATTTCCGCGGCGGCGCGCGCACCGACGTGGGTGGCGCCGTCGAGGAGGGCGCGGGCGAGGCGGGGGTGCAGGCCGAGGGCGGACATGGCGCGGCCGCGTGGGGTGATGCGGTCGGTGCTGTCGAGGGCGCCGAGGGCGCGCAGGACGGCGCGGCCTGCGGCTAGGCCGCCTTCCGGTGGGGCATCCCACCAGGCGAGGCCGGTGCCGTCGGGGGTGCCCCAGCAGGCCAATTCCAGTGCTAGGCGGGTGAGTTCGGCGGTGCGGATCTCGGGTTCGGGGTAGGCGGGGAGGGTTTGGTGTTCGTATTCCGGCCAGCAGCGCCAGGCGGAACCGGGTGCTTCGCGGCCGGCGCGGCCCGCGCGCTGTTCGGCCACCGCCGACGAAACCCGTACCGTGGCGAGGCCGGACAGCCCGCGCCGATGATCGATGCGTGGCACCCGAGCCAAGCCGGAGTCGACGACAGCGCGCACGCCGGGCACGGTGAGGCTGGATTCGGCTACCGCCGTGGACAATACGACGCGACGCCGTGATCCCGGCCGCAGCGCGGTGTCCTGGGCGGCGCCACCGAGCCGCCCGTGCAGCGGCACGACATCGACGTCCAGATCGCGCAGCAGTGCGGCCGTCCGGTTGATCTCGCCGACGCCGGGCAGGAACACCAGCACGTCCCCGTCGGTATCCGCGAGCGCAGCCCGCGTAGCCCGCGCGACCTGCGCCTCGACCCGTTCGCGGGGCAACGCGGGAAGGTACCGGACCTCCACCGGATAGGTCCGCCCCCGCACTTCGAGCACCGGCGCTGACATCGAACTCCCACCCGGAGAATCCAACGGCGCCTGCTCGCCCGCGTCGAGAAGCTGCGCCAAACGATCGGCCGCCACCGTCGCCGAGGTCGCGAGCACCCGCAGGTCCGGCCGCAATCCCGATCTGGCGTCGAGCAGCAGCGCCAGCAGCAGGTCGGCGTCCAGATGCCGCTCGTGGCACTCGTCGAGCACTACGGTGCGGACCCCGGCCAGCTCCGGATCGCTCTGCAACCGCCGCACCAGCAAACCCGAGGTCACCACCTCGATCCGCGTCCTCGGCCCGACCTTCCGGTCCCCGCGCACGGAGTACCCGACGGTCTCCCCCACCTTCTCCCCGAGCAGCGCCGCCATCCGCGCCGCCGCCGCCCGCGCCGCCAACCGCCGCGGCTCGGCCACGACGACCCGGCCGTCGGCCTCGGCGGCCAATGCCAACGGCACCAGGGTCGTCTTACCTGTTCCCGGCGGCGCGACCAGCACCGCGACCCCGCGGTCGGCCAACGTCTCGACGATCTCTCCCAGCGCGGGCCGCACCGGCAGATCAGGCAGTTCAGGCAGCTTCATCACCCTCGAGTCTGCCGTCACCCCGCGAACCGGGAATCAGCCACCCTGACCATGGCCGTGCCGGTGGGCCTACACCGTGGACTGACGGGTTCCGCCGAGACCGCCGCGGTATCGAACGCCGTAGCCGGAAAGCCCTGTGGCCCCGGAATATTCCGGGGCCACAGGGCGAAAAGAACTCAGCCGCGACGGGATTCGACGGCGGCGGCGAGCCGGTCGAGCTGGGCGGCGGTGACGTTCCAGTCGATGCACGCGTCGGTGATGGACTGACCGTAGGTGAGCTCGTCGGCCTTGCCGAGGGTCAGGTCCTGGCGGCCCGCGACGAGGAACGACTCCAGCATCACGCCGACCACGCCCTGCTCACCGGCGGCGAGCCGCTCGGCGATATCGGTGACGACGTCGACCTGCCGGTTGTGGTCCTTGTTGCTGTTGCCATGGCTGGCGTCGACCACGACGCGCTGAGCCAGCGAGGACTTCTCCAGCCGCAGCTTGGCGTCGGCGACCGAGGCGGCGTCGTAGTTGGTGCCGTTGCTGCCACCGCGCAGGATGACGTGGCAGTCCGGGTTGCCGCTGGTGCGGATCAGCGCGGAGCGGCCGTCGAGGTCGGTGCCGGGGAAGACGTGGCTGGCCGCGGCGGCGCGCACACCGTCGACGGCGACCTGCACGTCACCGTCGGTGCCGTTCTTGATGCCGACCGGCATGGACAGCGCGCTCGAAAGCTGGCGGTGCACCTGGCTGGCCGCGGTGCGGGCGCCGATCGCGCCGTAGGAGACCAGGTCGGCGATGTACTGCGGGGTGATCGGATCCAGGAACTCACACGCGACGGGCAGGCCGAGCGCGGTGATGTCGACGAGTACCTTGCGGCCGATGCCGAGGCCGGTGTTGACGTCGAACGAGCCGTCCAGGTGCGGATCGTTGATGAGGCCCTTCCAGCCCAGCGTCGTGCGCGGCTTCTCGAAGTACACGCGCATCACCACATGCAGCCGGTCGCTCAGCTCCTCGGCCTTGGCGGCCAGCTTGCGGGCGTAGTCCAGCGCGGCGGCCGGGTCGTGTACCGAGCACGGGCCGACAATCACCATGAGGCGGTCGTCGTCGCCGTTGAGCACGTCGACGGTGGCTTTGCGGCCCGCGCGGACGGTGTCGGCGAGCTCGTCGGTGATGGGGTGGACCGTGCGGACCTCGGCGGGCGAGCGCAGGGGGCTCACGCTGAGGGTGCGCTGGTCGTCGAGGTCGGAATGCCGCGAGTCGACATCGGCTGCGGTAGTCATGTGTGGGGTTTCCTATCTTCGAGGCCGACCCACGGACTACGCGAACCCGTCGAGCCGGTCAGTATCCGGCTCGTGGGTGGCAGAGGTCAGCGCGCAGGGTCGCAGACCGGCCCACCCAGGGCCGGCTCGCTAAACCAGAAATATGCGCGCTGCATGGGTACGGACTCTACCACCGGAGAAACGTCGCCAGTCAGAGCTAGGTCGCCCGGAGTGTGGACCATCACACCACCGCGCCGACGACCCACGTCGGCCGAGACCCTTGACCTCTACCTTGCTCGAGCTTCTAGCGTCGGTAGCCGAGGAAAGGAAATCGACTGTGACAACACTGGTTACGGGCGCCACCGGGAACACCGGTCGCCAGGTGGTGCGCGAGCTCGTCGGTCGCGGCGAGAAGGTCAAGGCGCTCACCCGCGATGCCGCCGCCGCACGCACCCTGCTCGGTCCCGAGGTGGAAGTGGTCACCGGCACCCACACCGTGCCGTCGACACTCGACGACGCCTGGCACGGTGTCGACCGGCTGCATGTGACGGTGACCGCCGGGCTCGCCGAGGCCGGGCCGGAGCTGATCGGCCGGGCTGTCGAGGCGGGGGTGCGCCGCATCACCGTTGTCTGGGGCGGCGGGGTCGGTCCGGTCGAGCAGGCGATCGCGGAGTCCGGGGTGGAGTGGACGCGGCTGGAGCCGCAGGAGTTCATGTCGAACACGCTCACCTGGCTCGAGCCGATCCTGGCCGACGGCGTGGTGCGCGAGCCCTACGACCACCCGAGCGCGGTGGTCCACGAGGCCGATATCGGCGCCGTCGCGGCCGTGGCGCTACTGACGGACGGCCACCACGGCCGCGCCTACAACCTGACCGGACCCGCGGCGATCACCCCGCACGAGCGGATCGCGATCCTGGCCGCGGCCGCGGGCAGGCCCATCGGGTTCGCCAGGATCACCCACCAGCAGGCCGTCGACCGGCTCATGGCGACCGGCGTCTCGCAGGCCGACGCGGACTACGTGATCGGCTGGTACGCCGAGTCGAGCCCGGAGTCGTACACGGTCGACCCGACGGTCGAGAACGTCCTCGGCCGCCCTGCGCGAACCTTCACGCAATGGGCGGCCGAGCACGGACACCGGTTCGCTCAGCCCCACTGACCCGGCACGTAGTCGCCGATCGACGGCAGAGCCGGGCGGTGGGCACCGGTTTGGCCGCTCAGCCCCACTGACCCGGCACGTAGTCGCCGATCGATGGCAGAGCCGGGCGGTGGGCACCGGTTTGGCCGCTCAGCCCCACTGACCCGGCACGTAGTCGCCGATCGACGGCAGAGCCGGGCGGTGGGCACCGGTTTGGCCGCTCAGCCCCACTGACCCGGCACGTAGTCGCCGGCGGGGGTGCGGGCGATGGCGTTCATCCGGTTCCAGGCGTTGATCATCGCGATGGCGGCGATCAGGGCGGCGGTCTGGTCGTCGTCGAAGTGCTTGCGCACCTGCTCCCAGGTGTCGTCGGAGACGTGGCCCCCGTCGGCGACGCGGGTCGCCTCGTCGGTCAGCGCGAGGGCGGCCCGCTCGGCGTCGGTGAAGACGGTGGCCTCGTGCCAGGCGGCGACCAGGTTCAGCCGCGTCGCGGACTCGCCCGCGTGCACGGCGTCCTTGAAGTGCATGTCGGTGCAGTAGCTACAGCCGTTGATCTGCGAGGCCCGCAGCTTCACCAGCTCATAGGTCGCCTTGTCCAGCGTCGAGTCGTCGATCACCTTGCTCGCCATGGTCAGTCGCTTGGTGAAGCTGGCCGCGACGGGGTTGGCGTAGAGGTTGAAGCGCGGTTCCATGATGGCTCCTTCGTCGTTCTGTGGGGTTCTACAGAGAGGACGAGGGAGCCACCCGAGGTGTGACAGCGTCGATTGTGACGCCGGTCACCAACTCTCAGATCAGGCCGCAGAGCTTCTCGGAGAGCTCCCACAGTTCGGAGGCGACCGCGCGGTTCTTCGACGCGCCGGTGCTGCCGCAGCGGGCCGGGTATCCGCGCAGGCCGAGCAGGCCGTCGGGGCCGTAGAACGCGCCGGGCGCGATATCGGCGGTAGCCGCGAAAAGGGTCGGCAGCGCGCCCTGCTCGGCGCTCTGCGCGAGGGTGCGGTTGCCGAGCCACATGATCGCGTCCTGGATCGACTCGGTGTGCGACATGAGTTCGGTCGCGGCGTAGCCGGGGTGCGCGGCCACCGAGACCACCGCCGAGCCCTCACCGGCCAGCCTGTGCTGCAGCTCGTAGGCGAACATCAGGTTGGCCAGCTTGGACTGGCCGTAGGCGAGCCAGCGGTCGTAGCGGCGGCGCTCCCAGTTGGGGTCGTCCAGGTCTATCCGGCCGATGCGGTGCGCGCCGCTGGAGACGGTGACCACGCGATCGGTGATCCGGTCCAGCAGCAGGTTGGTGAGCGCGAAGTGGCCGAGATGGTTGGTGCCGAACTGCATTTCGAAGCCGTCGGCCGTGCGGCGCAGCGGCAGCGCCATCACGCCGGCGTTGTTGATCAGCACGTCGACGCGATTGATCGAGTCGGTGAAGGCGCGGACCGAGTTCAGGTTCGCCAGGTCGAGCTCGCGGACCTCGGTCGCACCCGGCATACTCGCCGCGACCCGCTCCGCCTTGCCCGTATCTCGACAGGCCAGGATCACCTTGGCGCCGGCGGCGGACAGCGCACGCGCGGTCGCGGCGCCTAATCCACTGTTGGCTCCGGTGACGACGATGGTGCGGCCGGTCTGGTCGGGCAGGTTCGCGGTAGTCCACTTACTCACTGGCGAAAGTCTACTGCGACCTGCGAGAATCGCGAATCGGCAAGAGCCGGTGCGTGGTTCGCACCGGCTCGGCGGCCCTCAGGACTGCGTGAGGATCTCCTCGTCGGTCATCGCGGCGACCTCGAGGTACATCGCGGCGACCGCGTCGAGCCTGCCCGTGGTGCCAGCCCCGGTCTCCCGCTCCAGCATGCGCGCGGCCAGGCCGGCGATGCTGCGGGCGGTGAACAGGTCGGCGACGACGGTATCGGGCGCGTCGAGCCATTCGCGAATGCGGGCGACGGCCGTGGTGGCCAGCACCGAGTCACCGCCGAGGGCGAAGAAGTCGTCGGTGAGGCCGATCTGCTCGGTCGCCAGGACCTCGCCGACCACGGCGGCGAGCGCGCGCTCGAGATCCGACCGTGGCGCGACGAACTCCGTTGCCGTCTCGCTCTTTTCGAGCACCGCGCGAACGGCCTTGCGGTCCGGCTTGGCATTCGAGGTCAGCGGGAGCTCGGCGAGCAGTTCGAGCCGGGTCGGGACCATGTAGGCGGGCACCAGCTCGGCGGTGGCGGCGAGCACGGCCTCGATGTCGAGGGTGGTGTCCGGGGTGGCGACGATCGCGGCGACCAGCTTCGGCGCGGCCGAGCCGACCACGGCGGCCACCGCGTGCCGGATCCCGGGCACCGCGCGCAGGGCACTCTCCACCTCGCCGAGTTCCACCCGGTAGCCCCGGATCTTGACCTGGTGATCGGCGCGGCCGAGGAATTCCAGGCCGCCGTCGGGCAGGTAGCGGGCCAGGTCGCCGGTGCGGTACCAGCGCAGGCCCTCGTGGGTGACGAACCGGTCGGCGGTGCGCTCCGGATCGGCACGGTATCCGGCGGCGACGCCGTCACCGCCGATCCACAGCTCACCGGTGACCCAGTCGGGGCAGTCGGTGCCTGCTGGCCCGACGACGCGGCACTGCACATTGCGCAGCGGGGTGCCGTAGGGCACCGCGCTCCACTCGGCGGGGACCTCGGCGCCGACGACCTCGCAGATGGTGGAGTGAATGGCGGTCTCGGTCGCGCCGCCGAGACCGGCGAACCGGCACTCCGGGGCGAGGGCGGCGAGGCGGGCGGGCAGGGCCACGTCGACCCAGTCGCCGCCGAGGATCACCGTGCGCAGCGAGGGCAGCTGCTCGCCCGCGGCGGCGGTCAGCAGCATGTCGAGCAGGCTGGGGACGCAGTTCAGCATCGAAACCCGGTGGCGGCGGATCAGTTCCACCCAGCGGGCCGGGTCGCCGCGCTGGGTGTCGTCCACAGCGACGACCGCGCCGCCTGCGGCGAGCAGGCCGAAGATGTCGTAGACGGACAGGTCGAACTCCAGGGCCGACAGTGCCAGCGCCCGGTCGTCGGCGCCGAGACCGAAACGCTCGTTCAGGTCGTCGATGGTGTTCATCGCGGCGCGATGCGGCACCTCGACGCCCTTGGGCTTGCCGGTGGAGCCGGAGGTGAACAGCACGTAGGCGATGTTCTCCGGATCACCGAAGACGGGGCGCGCCAGCGGTTCCCGATGCGTCCGCGCCTCGGCCAGGTCGATCGCCCTGGCGTCGGGAATCCGCGCGCCACCGACGGTGAGCACCGCGACCGCGTCGGCGGTACGCAGGATCTCCGCGCGCCGGGCGGCGGGCTGATCGAAGCCGATCGGCACATACACCGCGCCCGCCGCGAGCACGCCGAGAACCGCGAGCACCTGATCAGGCCCCTTCGGCAGCTGCACGGCCACCGAATCACCCGGCGCCACACCGGCTTCCCGCAGCGCACCGGCGACAGCCAGCGCGTCGGCGGCGAGCTCGCCGTAGGTCAGCTGCCCGGCGGGCTCCCAGAGCACGGCGGGCGCCGAAGGATTCGTGGCCGCGTTCGCGAAGAACCCGGTGTGCAGCAGCTCCCCGCTCACCGGTCCCGTCGTCGCGTTGACCCGCGCGCGAGTTGCCGCCTGTTCCACCGGAATACGCACGCCCGCCTCGGCCTGCCACCCGGCTCCGCCGATCACGGCGGCACGCGCCCGACCACCTTGCTCGCCGGATGTCACTGCCCGAGCAGCGTCTTCCGCTCCACCCGTCACCGGGTCGGCACCGCTCGGCGCATCACCGGTCACCGGCGCGCTGCCTTGCGCGGCATCGCCTGTCGAATCGGCGCCGCCCTGCCCGCCACCCGCAGCCAGCTCGCCATCGTGCGCACCAGTGCCCGTCGGCCCGGCGCCACCCTGCGCTCCACCATCGGCCAACTCACCTCCGCGCGCACCGCCGCCGACGCGCGCACCGGGCGTCGACTCCGCGCCACCCTGGGCATCGGCGAGCGCGGAGCTCTGGCCGCCCAGTCGCTCGATCGCCTCGATGTAGCGGGCGAACATCACCTCGACCATGCCTGCGGGGAAGGCGGATTCGCGGATGTCCCAGTTGAGCAGGAGGCCGCCGCGGACCTCGGTGATCTGGGCGTCGAGGAGTACCTGCGGGCCCTGGGAGATGATCCAGACCGGGTCGCCGAAGGTGTCGGTGACGGTGTCGGCGAACAGTTCGCCCAGGTTGAGGGCGCTGGTGTAGACGATGGGGGCGAGGACCGGTTCGCCGCGGTGCCTGCCGAGGTCACGCAGGATCTCGAGGCCGGAGTAGGCCGAGTGCGCGCCAGCTTCGTGCAGGCGCTGCTGGAGGGCGCGGGCGCGGTCGGCGACGGTGGCGGGCGCGGTGACGTCGACCTCGAGCAGGACCGAGGAGGTGAAGTCGCCGACGACGCCGTCGACCTGCGGGTGCACCGGCTCGCGGTGGAACAGCGGCAGGTTCAGCAGGAACCGGCGCTGCGCCGACCAGCCACCGATGGTCTCGGCGAAGACCGAGGCCAGCGCCATCGCCGGGGTGATGCCGCGGGCGTGCGCGGCGTCGAACACCTGCGCCTTGGCCTGCGGGGAGAGCCAGCGGTGCAGGCGGATCGTGCGGCTGGGGTCCGAGATCTGCTGGGCCTGCGGCAGTTCCGGTGAACCGGGCAGCTCGGGCAGGCGTTCCTGCCACCAGGCGCGGTCGCGGGCGTGCTCGTCGCCGGTGCCCGCGGGGTGCTCGGCCAGGTACTGGCGGAAGGTGTAGTCCTGCGGGGACAGCTGTTCGCCGTGGTAGAGGCGGGCCAGGTCCGTGATGAGGATGCGGTAGCTCATGGCGTCGGCGGCGAGCATGTCGACATCGAGGTGCAGGCGGGTGCGGCCGTCGGCCAGGCGGGTCAGCGCGATATCGATCACCTGCCCGTCCTGCACCGCCATCCGCTGATGGGTGCGCGCGCTCCGCAGTTCCTCGAGCCGTTGCTCGGCGTCCTGCGCGGACGCCTCGCGCAGGTCGGTCACGCTGTACACCGCGCGGCCGGGCCGGTCGAGGGTCTGCTGGGTGCCGTCGGGCAGGAACCGGGTGCGCAGCATGGGATGGCGGGCGAGCAGCTGCTCCACCGCGCGCTCGAGCCGCTCGGGATCGACATCGGCACCGTCGAATTCGACATAGAGGTGCGCCGCGACACCGCCGAGTTCCTGGGCGTCGGACCGGCCGATCCAGTACGCGTGCTGCATGGGGGCCAAGGCGAACGGGGTCCCGTCATCGGGCACGATCACCGATCCGCTTGCCGCCGAATCGAAGTCGGCGTCCACCGGCTGCCTGTCGGCGGTCAGGACACCCGCCGCGGAGACCTCGTCATCGGCAGCGGACGGCGCCACTGCGTCGCCTTCGCGGGCCGTAACATCGACGGCCGAGTCGGTCGCCGATGTCGCGGCGCCGGCCGCGGTCGCGCTCGACGCTTCGGCGCCGCTCGCCGCGAGGTCGTCGGGGTCGGCGCCGTTGAGCAGGGCGAACCAGGCGTCGACGGTCGGGTGGGCGGCGAGCAGGGCGAAGTTCACCGCGATGCCGCGCTTGCGCCAGCCGCCCGCCAGCTTCATGGTGCGGATCGAGTCGAGGCCGAGCTGGATGAGGTCGGTGGCGTCGGCGACGTCGGCGGGGGCGAGGTCGAGGTGGCGGGCGATCGCGGCGCGGATCTCGGCGCGGTCGATCACGACGCCTGCGGGTGCTGTGTCCATCTGCCGGTTCACTCCTTGCTCGCCGCCCGAGGCCGGACGGATTTCGGTACTACCCGGCGGCAGCCTACTTCATTGAGATAGGGTTGCCTAACCTATGCAAGGTTAGCCTGCGAGGCGGACACCCGCATCGATTCCGGATCGACCAGCGGGAGGGCCGAGGCCGGGTGCGAGAACGTGCCCCCGGACACCCGGCCCGATCGACTCGCGGGACGGCCAGGACAGGAACATGCGGCGCGAGCCGCCAGAGCAGCGAGGCAGAACGTGACGTCGACATCGGCCGAAGCAGACCACCGCGAGGGCTACGTCCCCTTCCCCGAGGCCGCGGCACAGCGGTACCGGGACGACGGCTACTGGGCCGGACGCACACTCGGCGACCTGCTCCGCGACTCCGCGCGCACCCAGCCGCAGCGTCCCGCCGTCCGCACCGACGGCGGCACCCAGACCTACGCCGAACTCGACGCGGCCGCCGACCGGATGGCGCACGGCCTGCTGGCCCTCGGCATCAACCCCGGCGACCGGGTGGTCGTGCAGCTGCCGAACATCCCCGAATTCGCCACCGCCCTGTTCGGCCTGCTGCGGGCAGGCATCATCCCGGTGCTCACCCTGCCCGCGCACCGCCGCGCCGAGATCGAGCACCTCACCGCGCTCTCCGGCGCCGTGGCGTACCTGATCCCCGACACCCTCGGTGATTTCGACTACCGCGAGCTCGCCACCACGGTGCGGCAGGCGGTTCCGTCCCTGCGCCACGTCCTCGTCGCGGGCGAGCCGGGTGAGTTCACGGCACTGGATTCGATCGCCCGTGACGGCGATTCGCTGCCCGAGGTCGATCCGTCCGAGATCGCGCTGATGCTGGTCTCCGGCGGCACCACCGGCCTGCCGAAGCTGATCGCCCGCACCCACGACGACTACGTCTACAACGCCACCGCCAGCGCCGAGGTCTGCGCGCTCACCCCCGACGACGTCTACCTGGCGACGCTGCCCGCCGCCCACAACTTCCCGCTGGCCTGCCCCGGCATCCTCGGCACCGTCGCCACCGGCGGCGCGATCGCCTTCACCCTCGACCCGAGTCCCGAGGCCGCGTTCGCCGCGATCGAGAAGCACGGGGTGACCGTCACCGCCGTCGTCCCGCCGCTGGCCCAATTGTGGAGCGCCGCGGTGGAATGGGAGGACGCCGACCTGAGCTCGCTGCGCCTGCTTCAGGTCGGCGGCGCCCGCCTGGCCGAGGTCAATGCCCGCGACGTCGAACCGGCACTGCACTGCCGTCTCCAGCAGGTGTTCGGCATGGCCGAGGGCCTGCTCAACTTCACCCGCCTCGACGATGACGACGAGCTGGTCTGCACCACGCAGGGCCGCCCGCTCTCCCCCGCCGACGAACTCCGCGTCGTCGACGCCGACGGCAACGATGTCGCGCCCGGCGAGGAGGGCGAACTGCTCACCCGCGGCCCCTACACGCTGCGCGGCTATTACCGTGCGCCCGAACACAATGCGCGCGCCTTCACCGCCGACGGCTACTACCGCAGCGGCGATCTGGTGCGCCGGCTGCCCACCGGGCACCTGGTGGTCAGCGGCCGGATCAAGGACGTGATCAACCGCGGCGGCGAGAACATCTCCTGCGACGAACTCGAGGAGCACCTGCTCGCGCATCCCGCCGTGCGGCACGCCGCGGCGGTCGGCCTGCCGGACGCCTCGCTCGGCGAAAAGGCCTGCGTCGTCCTGGTTGTCACCGGTGAGCTGCCCAGCCTCGGCGAGATCAAGACCTTCCTCACCGAGCGCGGCCTCGCCACCTACAAGCTGCCCGACGTTGTCCGGCAAGCGGATTCGCTCCCGATCACCGCCGTCGGCAAGATCGACAAGAAGGCCCTGCGCACTGATTTCGCATGAACATGGGTAACTCACCGGGAACGCCCGGTCCGGGCCGACGGCCATAACCGTCGGCCCGCCGCACAAGTCCAGCGCACCCCACGACCGGCAGAAGTCGCGGGGAGGCGGTCAAGCCTTCACGACGTAAGGCGCTACGCTGCCGAGCTTCTCGCAGGTCTCCTCGAACTCACGCTCGGGACGCGACTGCCCGACGATGCCCGCACCGGCCCGCAGCCACGCACCCTCGCCGGTCTGATAGATCGCCCGCAGCACCAGCGTCGCCTCCATCGCGCCGGTCGGCGAAACACACACCACCGCACCGGAGTACAGGCCGCGCGGATCATGATCGTTGCGGAAGACGGAGTCGACCCCCTCGCGCTTGGGAATGCCGGAGGCGGTCACCGAGGGGAACAGCACCTCGAGCGCGTCCCAGCTGGTCCGGTCGGTGGCGAGGGTGCCGCGCACAGTGGACGCGAGGTGCTGCACGCTGCCGCGCTCGCGCACCGCCATGAAGTCGGAGACGGCAGGGGTGCCCGGCGCGGCGACCTCGGTGATCTCGGCGAACGAGGTCTGCACCGACATGGCGTGCTCCACGATCTCTTTCGGATCGGCGAGCAGCTCGGCGCGGGCGGCGTCATCGGCCTCGGCACCGAGCCCGAAGGCACGGGTCCCGGCGAGCGGCTCGGTGGTGACGATCCGGTCGTCGTCGACCGAGGCCACCAGCTCCGGGCTGAACCCGGCCGCCTCCAGCCCGCCGAGGCGCAGCAGGAAGGAGCGGGCCGGGGTGTTGTTGGCCCGGCCGAGCCGGTAGGTGGCGGGCACGTCGACAGCGAAGGGCAGCTCGACCTTCCTGGACAGGATCACCTTCTGGTAATCGCCGGAACGGATCTCCGACACCGCCGTGGCGACGCGGGCCTGGTAGTCGGTCGGGTCGGGCCGCACGTCGACGGGGAACGCGACCGGCAGGTCGGTGCCCTGCGACGCGGCGATCAGATCGTGGATATCGCAGGCCTCGGCGGGCGTGGCGCCGCTGATCCGCACTCCGGTGGCGTCGATGCGGACCTCGATCCGCGGAATCATCAGGTGCACCAGCGGGGTCAGCGGGTTCAGGTAGCGGGTCGCGGCCAGCGAGAAGGCGCAGAATTCGAAACCGATCCAGCCGTAGGCATTGCGGCCGTCCAGGGGTAGCTCGGCCAGCGCGGCGTCGACGACCTGGGCGGGACTGCCGGTCCACGCGCTCGTGGTGGTCTTGCCACCCCACACGGTGCGCAGTTCACCGGCGTCGAGTTCGACGCCGCCGAGCGGGTCGGCGGCGAACACCCACCCGCCGGGCTGCTCGTACATCACGTACTCGCCGAAACGATCGGCTGCCGCCAGGCGGGACATCGCTGCCGCCGGATCGGTCACATACTCCACCCTCACGGGCTGTTCCGTCGACGACAACGATCCTCCAAGGTAATGCTGACCTAACTTGTTCGGGGTTAGGTTAGCATTACCTGGGAGATTAGCCAGCGTCGTCCGTGGGTATCCTTCACCACCCAGGTGGCCGACATGGCCGTGCGCAACGCGCGGTAGCCCAAGTTCGGTGCGCCGAGGCGGAACTGCCGCTTGAATGGAGAGATGATCGACATCGGTGGGCGGCGCGGCCCGCGAACGGGACCCATGGCCGACTCGGTGGTCGCCCTGGTCGACGCGGCATCCGGCGTCGAACGCGAACTCATCGGCAACTGGATCGCCGAAGGCGGCCTCAGTCGCGACATCGGCTCCGATGCCCCGGTGACCCAACTCGACCTCGACGCCAAGGCGATCACCAAACGCCTGGTCGGCAGGCACGACGACCCGCTCGTCGTCCCGGTCCGGGTGCTGTGGCTGCCGCCGGAACGCGACGGCGTCCGCCGGGTCACCTTCGCCGACCTTGTCATGCTGACCAACCCGCGCAAGCCGAACCGGCTCGTCCAGCGCAGGCTGCTGCGCACCGAACCCGACCGGCACCGGGTGCTCGTCGGCGCACCAGCCCGGCTCAGCGAACTGCGCACCAACAATCCCGAGGCCGCCGCCCTGCTGCGGGCCGGCACGGCCGAGCCGTTCGCGCGCTCGGTGGTGCGCGCTGCCGTCGTCGCGCTGGAGCGGGCCGAGCGCACCGTCATCGGTGACCGCTACAAGGTGCCGCAGCTGGTGGCCGAGGAGATCCTCGACTCCCCCGAATTCCAGCGCAAACTCGATTACATCGCCGACGAGACCGGCACCGAACCCGACCAGGTGTACCGCAATGCGGAGAAGGCGCTACGCGAACTGGTCGCCGCGCAGAGCAGGCTGGTCTCGGATCTGTTCACCCAGGCCATGCGCCCGGTGCACGCCTCGACCTGGAAGGTCGACACCGATCTGCCCGGCCTGGACGCGCTGCGCAAGCTCAACCGCAAGCACCCGCTGGTGTTCCTGCCCTCGCACCGTTCCTATGTCGACGCGTTCGTGCTCGGTGACGTGCTGGCGCGCAACGACTTTCCGCCCAATCATGTGATCGGCGGGGCGAACCTCAACTTCTGGCCGATGGGCCCGATCGCCCGGCGCACCGGAACGGTGTTCATCCGGCGCAGTTTCGGCGACGACGAGGTCTACAAGGCCGTCGTCGAGGAGTACTTCGCCTACCTGCTGGCCAAGCGCTTCAATCTGGAGTGGTACTTCGAGGGCGGCCGCACCCGCACCGGCAAACTGCGACCGCCCCGCTACGGCCTGCTCAATTTCCTTGCCGCGGCGGTCCGTTCACGCCGCGTCGAAGACGTGATGCTGGTGCCGGTCTCGATCACCTACGAGCGGCTCAACGAGCTGGGCGCGATCGCGAGTGAACAGGCAGGCGGCACGAAGAAGCCGGAGGGTATCGGCTGGCTCGCCAGATATGTCCGCAGCCAGCAGCATTCGGCCGGGCGCGTGTATGTGCGATTCGGCGAGCCGCTGTCGGCACGGGAACGGCTGGGCGCCAACGGCGATCCGCTCGATCAGCGCCCGATGACGATCCCGCTGCGCGACACCACGACGGGCGAGGCGAGCGTGCCCGACGAGTCGGCGCTGCGTGAGAGCGAGCGCAAAGCCGTGCAGCGGCTGGCCTTCGACATCGCCGTCGGCATCAACCAGGTCACCCCGATCACGGTGAACGCGCTGGTCACACTGGCCTTGCTCGGCGTCCACGAGCGTGCGCTGACGCTGGGACAGGTGCGCACCGTGGTCGACCCGGTGCTCGGCTACATCGCCCAGCGCGGGCTCCCCAGCGGCGAGCTGTCGGCCCTGCGTGACGATCAGGGCCTGCGGGTCGTCCTCGAACAGCTCGCGCTCGCCGGTGTCGTCACCGTGTATCGCGGTGGGCTGGAGCCGGTGTACGCGATCGAGCCGGGTGCGCACCTGGAGGCGGCGTTCTACCGCAACAGCGCGGTGCACTGGTTCGTCAACCGGGCCATTCTCGAACTGGCCGCGCTGACCGCCGTGGAGGAACCGGGCGAGGACCCGCTGCGCTCGGCGTGGAAGGCCGCCTTCGCGCTGCGCGACCTGCTCAAGTTCGAGTTCTTCTTCCCCGAACGCCAGGAGTTCGCCGAGCAGATCATCGACGAGGTGCGGATCATCGTGCCCGAGTGGGACGAGAACACCCCCGACGATCGGCTCGATCGCCAATTCCTCGGCGCGCTCACCGATTCCGGCTTCGTGATGGCGCATCGCGTGCTGCGCTCGTTCTTCGACGCGCAGCTGGTGGTCGCCGAACGCTTGGCCGCGCGGTCGGCCGACGCGACGATCGATCGCAAGGAGTTCATCGACGAGTGCGTGGCGGTCGGGAAACAGATGCTGTTGCAACAGCGCTTGCACAGCCCGGAGTCGGTCTCGACCGAATTGTTCACCAGTGCCTGGAAACTGGCCGACAACCACGGTCTCATCGCTCCCGCCGTCCCCGGCGCGGAAGCCGAATTGCTGCAACGGCGGCAGGAATTCGCCGATCGGCTCCGTGATCTCGGTGAGCGCATCGCGCGCGCGGCCAGCCTCGACCCGTCGAACCGGACCGCGATCTGATGGGCACACTCACCGAAGCACTGGCCGCTATCCGGTCGGGACCGCAGGGATCGCGGGTCGCCGCCGTCTTCGATTTCGGCGGCACCGTTGTCGACGGGCTGCCGCGACGGGGTCTGGCGCGCAGACTGTTCCGTCGCGGTGACGCGCGCAGGGCCGCGCTGCTCGGTGGCATCGTGCGCGGTGGCAGCGACGGCGATTACGTGCGCGTGCTGCAAGCCGTCGAGCGGGCCTGGGCTGGCCAGTCCGAGTCCGATCTGGAAGAGCTGGGCCGCAGCGCTTTCCGCCGGGAGATCTACGGCAGGCTGTTCCCCGAGGCCTGGCAGCTCGTGCGCGCCCATCAGCTGGCCGGGCACACGGTGGTGCTGGTCAGCGAACTCACCCGTTTCCAGGTGCTGCCCGCCGCCGAACGACTCGGCATCGAGCATGTCCTGTGCACGGAACTGGCTGTGGACGACGGCATCCTGACCGGGCACACCGAAGGCGCACCGCTGTGGCGGGCCGAAAAGGCCGACGCCGTCGGTGAATTCGCTGCGGCCGCCGAAGTGGAGATCGGCTATGTCTATGCCGACAGCGCCACCGATCTGCAACTGCTCGACCTGGCCGAGGTCCCCACGGTGGTCGACCCCGATCCGAAGCTGGCCGGGATCGCCGCCGAACGAGGCTGGCCCGCACTGACATTCCGTCCCCGCCTCGCGCCACGCCCCGTCGACTATCTGCGCACGATCGCCGGCTTCGCCGCGCTGCTCGGCGGCGCGCTGGTCGGTGTGCTGCGCAAGTCCTACACCGGCAGGCGCCAGGCCATGGCCGACGCCCTCATGCACGACGCCACCACCGCGACACTCGCGGCGATCGACGTGCGGTTGCGCGTCGTCGGCGCCGAGCACGCCCGCGCCCCGCGACCCGCGGTGTTCCTGTTCAATCACCAGAGCCAGTTCGACGTGATCATCGTGCCCAAGGTGCTCGGCGGGGCGGTCACCGGCATCGGCAAGAAGGAGCTGGCCAATCATCCGCTGTTCGGCCCGCTCATGCGGTTCGTCGGCGTCACCTTCATCGACCGCACCGACACCGAACGCGCCAAAGCCGCACTCGCGCCGGTGGTTTCCACCCTGCGCGACGGACTCTCGATCGGTATCGCGCCGGAAGGCACCCGGTCGTACACGCCGCGGGTCGGCCCGTTCAAGAAGGGCGCGTTCCATATCGCCATCCAGGCGGGCGTACCGGTGATCCCCGTGGTGATCCGCAACGCGGGCGAGATCGCCTGGCGGGATTCACCGATCGCACGGCAGGGGATCGTCGATGTCGCGGTGCTGCCACCGATCGATGTCTCCGGCTGGGACCCCGCCGACATGGACGACGAGGTCGAGCAGGTGCGGCAACTGTTCGAGAACACCCTGCTGGACTGGCCGCAGGCCTGAGCCGGCCGGGCGCGGTGGTGGGCCCGGCCGGACTCTCAGCCCTCGAACAACTGCTCCCCGAGATAGTGCCCCGGTCCTGATACACCGGGCGGGATCGCGAACACTGCCGAGCCGACGGGTGTTGTCCATTCGTTCAGTGCGTCGAATTCCGCCAGGCGCTGCTGTACCGGCAGGAACTGGGTGTCGATATCGCGCTGGTAGGCGACGAACAAGAGGCCCGAGTTCGACAGCTGGCCGGGGGCAGGGGCTTCGTCGTAGTTGAAGCCGCGGCGGAGGAAACGTTCGCCATCGTGAGTGTGTCTGGCGCGCGCGACATGCGACGAGGGTGGGATGACCGGGATGCCGTTGCGGTCGACCGCTGTCAGGTCGGGCTCGTCGTGTTCGGCGGTGCCGGTCAGCGGGGCACCGTTGGACACCCGGCGGCCGACGGTGAGTTCGCGGCCGTCGGCGTCGAGTTCGTCCCAGGTGTCGAGGTCCATGGCGATGCGCCGCAGTACCAGGGAGGTGCCGCCTGCCAGCCATGGCGTCGACGCGCCGTCGTCCCACACCAGGCGATCGAAGTCGACTGTGCGCGGGGCGATGTTGACGGTGCCGTCGACCTGGCCCATGAGGTTGCGCATGGTCTGGCCGCGGGGCGCGTCGCGGAAGCCGCGCTGCACCCAGCGCACCGTGACCAGCGATTTCACATGCTTGGACAGCACCCGCACCGCGTGTGCGACCGTCGTCGCCTCCTCGGCGCAGATCTGGAGGACCAGGTCGGCGCCGGTATAGGCGGGATCGAGGCGGTCGATGGGGAACACCGGCAACGGGCGCAACCAGCTCGGCCGCCGCGCCTCCAGACCCGTGACCGTGAAAAGCCCGGGTCCGAAGCCGACGGTGATCGTCAGGCGCGTCGGCCTTGCGGCGAGTTCCGGTTCGGTGTCGGCGAGCGCGGGCAGGCCCTTGGTAAGCCGGGACGCGTCGTCGGTCCAGATCCGGAGCAGGCCGATGACGTCCTCGCGGCCTGCACCGGGCGCCAGGTCGAAACCGGCGAAGGCCACGTGACCGGGTGGCGTCGTCTCGACGCCTGCCTGGTGCGGGCCGTAGAACGGGACGACGTCGAGCGCATCGTCCCTGGCTGGTTCCTCCCGTGCGAAACCAGCCGCACCCCAGCTGATTCCGGCGGCGCCGACGACACCCGCGGCCGCGGCTCCCCCGCCGAGCAACCGACGGCGGGAGAGCCTTTGCTGCGGATCAGCCATGCGTGGGATGCTCGGTGCCCGGCGTGTAGTTCTCCTTGCCGCCGGCGAAGTCGCGCACCTGCGCGGTGACGACGGTGCTCGAACCGTCGGCGAAGGTGAGCGTGAGCGAGGTTTCCGCGCCGGTGCGCAGCGGCTGCTTCAGATCCATGAACATCAGGTGCTCGGCGCCGGGTTTCAGCGTGACCTCACCGTGCGCCGGGATGGTGATGCCACCTTCCTTGGGGCGCATGGTCTTGGCGCCGGTGCTGTCGGGCACCACCTCGTGGATCTCGACGCGATCCGAGGCCGGGCTGGTCGCGGCGACCAGGGTCATCGGTGTGTCGCCGGTGTTCTTCAGATTGCCGAAAGCGGCGGACATGCCGGAATCGGCGGCCTTGATCCACTGGTCGCTCATGGTGATTCGGTCACCCGGTGCATCGGGTGCGGGGTCGGCGGCCGAGCAGGCGGTGGCGAAGAAGGTCAGCGCGGACAGGGCCGCTGCGGCGCCGAGACGACGTGCGAGCCGGGGCGGACGCGGGAATGCGGACACGGGAGAACTCCGATCATCGGGGTTGGGTGAGGACCCGAACCGACGCGCGAAAGTCGACGAATCAACCGCACGGACAGCGGGATTCGTGGAACGGCGGACTACGCCGGAACGGGGTGAAGTCTGGTCGCGGCCGCGGGTGGCGGTCCGCGCAGGCCGATGCTGGGTCGCAGGAGGAGTTGCCGCAGGACCGCGCGTTCCTCGACCGGTGGCAGCCGCATCGCGGGCGCGGCGGGCTCGGTGATCCCGGCCAGCACGAGGACAAGGCGTCGCACGCTGGTGATCGCCCGCCGCGCACCGAGTTCGGCGGCGCGGATCGCGAGGGCCCCCGCCGGGATCGCCACCAGGTGCGCGAGCAACATGGCGGCGGAAAAGCTGTGGTGGTGGGCGTGGCCCAGCGTCAGCGCGATGTGCCCGACGCCCTGGCCGACGGCCAGCACCGCCATGGTCGAGGCCGGACTCTCGCCGCGGGGCAGCGCGGTGACGACGACGCCGATCAGGGCGCAGGCGGCGAACAGCAGCGTCAGCGACGATCCGGTGGGAACCGCGGTCGCGCCTCCGATTCCGTGCGCGAGCACGGCGACCGCACCGGAGGCGGCACCGACCGCCGCGCCACGCAAGCGCGCGGTGTGATCCGTCGGTGAACGCACCCCGCCATGCTACGACTCGCTGTCGTAGAAGGGTGGTCCAGGGCGCGTGACCAGCGTCTCATCCGGTTCGCGGAAATTGATCGGGTCAACGGCTTGACCTAAATAATGGTTCAGGTTCGATGATTGTCTCACCACCGAATGAGGGAGAACATCATGACCACCACCACCGCCACCCCGACCACCATCCGCACGCTGCCCGCGCTGAACCGGCCGGTCGCCGTCCTGGGTGGCGTGGTCGTCGCCGTCGTGGCGAACTTGATCGTCTGGGGCATCGGTGCGGCCGCAGGCGGGTCCTTCATCACCACCGACGCGGGCAAGGTGATGGACGTCGCTCCCGGCGGCGTGATCTTCATGTCGGCCGTGCCGCTGCTGATCGGCCTGACCGTCGCCGTGCTGGTGTCCTACCTGTGGACCGGGGTGCTGCGCGTCGGCGCGGTCGTCGGCTCGGCACTGTCGATCGCGACGATCGCACTGACCGTCGACGCCGATTTCGACACCGCCTCCACCATCGCGCTGTCGGTGATGCACGTGGTGCTGGTGCCGGTGATCGTGGTCGCGCTGGAAGGTGTGCGCAAGAGCATCACCGCCCGTTGACCCCGCGACGACGAAGGACCCCGCCGGAGATCTCCGGCGGGGTCCTTCGTGTGGTCAGTACTTACACCGAGCGGCCGAACAGCAGCTTCCACGGCATCAGCGCCGACTCCAGCTGCACCTTCAGGCTCATCTTCGACGCGCCGAGGGTGCGCTCCTCGAAGCGGATCGGCACCTCGGCGATCGTGTAGCCCTTCTTGATCGCGCGGTAGTTCATCTCGACCTGGAAGGAGTAGCCGTTGCTGCGGATCGACGCCACGTCGATCGCGCGCAGGGTGTCGGCCTTCCACGCCTTGAAACCGGCGGTCGCGTCCTTCACGCCGAGGCGCAGGATCAGGTTCACGTAGAAGTTGGCCCAGGCCGAGAGCGCCTTGCGGTACCACTTCCACTCCGCCGCGGTCGAGCCGCCGGGAACGTACCGGGAACCGAGCACGACGCCGGTATCGGCGGAGCCCAGCTTCTCCAGCATCGCCGGGATCACCTCGGCGGGGTGCGACAGGTCGGCATCCATCTGGATCACCACGTCGGCGCCCTCGGCCAGGGCCTGGGTGATGCCCGCGATGTAGGCGCGGCCGAGGCCGTCCTTCTCGGTGCGATGCAGCACGCTCACCACGTTCGGCAGCTCGGCGGCCAGCTTGTCGGCCACCTCGCCCGTGCCGTCGGGTGAGTTGTCGTCCACCACCAGCACGTGCAGGTCGGGGACCGGCAGCGCCGTCAGCCGCTCCACCGCCACCGGCAGATTTTCCCGCTCGTTGTAGGTCGGCACAACAACGGTAACCCTCAAGGGTCGCCCTCCCTGCTCACCTGGTAACGCCCCGCGACCCAGCCAGCGGGCACGGAAACATGTCATTGATTCGTTATGACGGTACTCGATCGACCTGACACCGACCTGAGCGGCCGTGCGGGCCCGTCACCACAGCTGGCGTGCGTGGACCAGCGCGTCCACCACCAGGACCACGCCGAACACCACGAAAAGCACCCGCACCACCGGCGGTCCGAAGCGGGTGATCCACCGCACCAGCAGGCGGTACACCCGGCGGGCGCGCGGAGTCTTGCGCATGGCGAGGGCGAGCACCACCAGTGGCAGCAGCAGGGCTATCGCGCAATATCCGGCCACGATCAACGGCCACGCCACCGGCAGCGGACGCTGCGCCGACAACATCGCCAGCGCCGCCAGATACGGCACCGAGGTCGGCACCTTCGCCAGCCCGAGCGTGAACCCGACAACCCCCATCAACCACGGATACCTGCGCACCGGTTGCACCCAGCGCCCGCCACCACGCATCGTCGTATCCATCGGCAACGCCGCTACCACGATCAGCACCACACCGATCAGCAGCTCACCCCAGTACCGCAGCAGCGGCGTCAGCTCGAAGTCGAACAGCCGAACCAGGAAATCGATCCCGAGCACCGTCGCGATCCCGAACGCCACCGACACCGCGAACACGCCACCGAGAAAACTGAACCCACCAACCACCGGCGACCGCCGCGCCAGCCGGCTGTCCGCCACCACCGCCGTAGTGATCGCGACCAACAGCACATCAAGCGCGTCGACCACCGCGAACCCGAGCAACGTGATCAGCAGGACACCCATGACCGTTGCGACCCTACTCGCCGGTCACCTGGGTTCCGGCCTGCGGTGCACGCCAGTCCCACCCACAACGGCGCCGATCTCGTTAGGCTTTTCGTGCCGGGAGTGCCCGACGAGCACCCGCGATCGTGAAGGGGAAGACATCGTGGCGGAAATGTCATTCGACCCGTCAGCGCTCGACGCGTATCAGCGCGCTGCAGCTCGGGTCGCGGATCTACTTGGTGAAGCGGCTACCAATACCAGTACGGCGGCGGGGGTGGATCTGTCCGGGCTCGGAGTGCTCGGGCGGGAATTCGCTGCCGCGTGGACGGAGGCCGCGGGGGCGCACGCGTCGACGTTGAGTACCGCGGGGAATCTGGTCACCGCGTATCAAGACATTCTGAATCGCTATGGCGCCGAGGTCACCGGGATCGATACCGGGCTGGCCGGCGACCTGCGAGCGACCGAGAGCGAGGTGGCGTGATGCGCGCGAAATCCCTGGTCACCGAGACAACGCTGAGCACGATCACCCCGGCCGAGGCCGAGGCCAAGATCGCGCCGGTGGTCGCGTTGCTCGAGGTGCCGTTGCTGGAGCTGCGGAAATCGCTGGGCTCCAACACCTCCGCCGACCCCGATGCCGATGTAGTGGCCGCGCTGACCTCGGCGACAAACGCCACCACCGCCACCGAGGACCCGCACCGGCTCGGCCTGTACGCGCTGGAGTCGACCGAGACCGCGGTACCCGCCACACCCGCGTTGCGCCAGACCGCGACCGAGGTGTCGGCGGCCGCTGACCGTGGCCAGAAGCTGAGCACCTTGCTCGGACAGGCACATTCGACCCAGGCGAGCGCGGCGGCCAAGGTCGACGCGATCATCGCCGACTTCCGCGCCAAGGCGAAAGCCGCCGCACCCGCGGTGAACGGCAACAACCTGGACGCGATCGTCGAACTCGCGGAGGAGGCGATCCAGGAGGCGGTCGGCGTCGTCGGGAGCGCGAGCACCGACATGGATCAGTACACCCGCAACACCAGGGAACTGACCTCCGATCTGGGCGGGACCAACGGCGTGACCGTGCCGCAGGGCGCGACCGAGGTGGCGCCGGGCGTGTATGTGCTCGGCACCGGCGGCACGTCGACGGACACGATCGACACCGACACCACGACGACCGATCCGGCGACGGCGGCGCAGATCGCCTTGCAGGAGGCGCTGATCGACGGTGGGGTCGCCCTCGGCACCGCGGCGATCGATGCGGGCGTCACCTTCGGCACGCACCTGATCGACAAGATCGCCGAGGTCGCGATGCACGGCATCGACAAGGGTTCCGAGCTGGCGACCACCGGGATCGATACCCTCGCGGCGAATGTCACCGGGACCGAGGGTACGGCGACCAGCCCGGCCACGACGACACCGTCGCCCACCACGCCGTCCACCAATGGCGGCGGCAACTCGGGCGGGTTGTTCGCCGGGCTCGGCAACGGTGACACCGCCGCCAAGCCGGAACCCGCGAACAACAACAAGCCCGCGTCACCGGCCCCGGCGAGCCAGGCGCCCGCCGCGGCACAACCACAGCCGCAAGCTCCGGCGACAACGCCGAGTACACCCGCCGCTCCGGCGCCGGCACAGCAGCCGGTCCAGAACGGGGTGATTCCGCCGACCGGCCGTCCGCAACAGGATCAGGAGACCGAGAAGCCGTCGGCCGCACCGAAGCACGGGCAGCCGGGAGTCGTCCCGGCGCCGGCGTAGGGCGCCCGGATGGACAATCCGTTCGGGGCCTATTTCTCGTCACCGGAGAATCCGGCGCGCCGTCGCCCCCAGGGCAAACGGCGGCGCAGGCGCAGGCGCGAGGCCGAGCCGCAGACCATCGGCACCAACCCGGAGACGTGGCCGCCGCCGGAGCCGGAACTCTACGACGACGCCTCCGGCCACCTCGCGAACGCCCAGACCGAGCCGATCTACCGCGCGCCCGCCGACGAGGACGGGTTCACCGGCGACTGGAACGACTGGAACGACGAGGCCCCCGTCGACGAAACACCGCGCCGCGGTGACGATGTCGACTGGAACGACTGGGCCACCACCACCGCGACCGAGCAGAGCGGCGACCGGGTCGAGATGCCGGTCCTCCCGCGCCTGAAGGACTTCGGTGGCGGTGGGCCGATCGCGCGCAGGCCACGCAAGAAGTACGACGACGAGCGCTACGACGATCCCAACGGCCGCACGAAAGCCGCTGCGGCGGTGAAGGGCATCGTCGGCGCGCTGGTCTTCGTCGTCATGGTCGGGCTGGCCGCCAATATCTTCCTCGGCTCCGACGACAAGCCGGTGGCGGCGAAGCAGGCGGCCGTATCCGGTTCGCCGACAACGGAAACCACCGTTCCCCCGCTGCCGGCGCATGCCGTGGCCGGCTGCGAATCCTTCCGCAGCCAGTCCATCACCATCAGCGCCGAACGCGGCGACACCGCCACCCCGCAGGGCGCGATCCTCGGCTTCGAATACAGCTACTACGTCGACCGCGACGCCGCCAAAGCTCGCACCTACGTCACCGACGACGCCCATGTCGGCGACGAATCCGCGCTCGCCGCAGGCATTTCCACCTTCCCGACCGGCGTCAAGTACTGCATCCACATCACCAGGGCCGACGCCGCCGATCCCACGCTCTGGAACGTCACCGTCCAGCAGCAATGGCCCGGCGACCCGGCCATCGAGAAAATCCAGCAGACGATGCGCACCGCCGAGGTCGCCCCTGGCCGGTATCGGATCACCAGCATCGACCACCGCCGATAGGAATGCGCTGAGACGCGAAATCCCCGCACCAGAACTGGTGCGGGGATTCTCTTGCGACCCTGACGGGACTCGAACCCGCGACCTCCGCCGTGACAGGGCGGCGCGCTAACCAACTGCGCCACAGGGCCGTGATGTATCGCTACATCGCGGGAGCGACTGTACCCCGGTAGCGGGCCTGGGCGTTAACCGAGCAGGTGGGGCCATAGATCGGTCATTGACATTGACGTCAATGTCAATGACACTTGTGACGGTGACCACAAGTGCGGCCCAGGAGCGGGCGCGGTCGGCGCGCAAGGACAGTGCCGGACCGCGGCGGGGTGAACTGCTCGACGCGGCGGGGCGGTGCTTCGCGGAGTTCGGGTACGACCAGACCTCGGTGGAGACGATCACCACGCGGGCGCGGGTCTCCCGGGCGACGTTCTACGCGTACTTCTCCTCGAAGGACGAGGTGTTCGGGGCGATCACCGAGCGGGTGTGCGCACAATTCCTGGACGCGCAGCTCGTGGTGGACATCGAGGTCACCGAGCCCGCCGAGGTAATCGCGGCCACCACAAGGGCTTTCGCGGAGGCGGTGTTCGCCAACGGCGCGCTGGTCGCGCTGATCGAGCACCGCGCTGGGATCGATCCGGCGATCGGCGCGCAGTGGTCGCGGGTGCGCACCCGGCTGCGCAAGCGGTTCGCCGCGTTTCTCGAACGGGTCGACGCGCGCGGCGGGATCGACCCGTGCGCGTCCCTGTCGCGGGTCGTCGAGACCCTGTCCGACGCACTGCTGGCCGGCGCCTCCCGGCTCGCCGGAGCAGGCCCCGACCAGCGCGAACGGTTCATCACCGACCACATCGCCATCGCCGAGCGACTGATCGGCTTCACCCCGGCCGAGCACGACAAGGACACCCAGTGAAACTGCTGATCGCCAACCGCGGCGAGATCGCCCTGCGCATCATCCGCACCGCCGCCGAACTCGGCGCGAGCACCGTCGCGGTCTACGCCGAGGACGACGCGGACAACCCGAATGTGCACGCGGCGGACGAGGCGATCGGGCTGGCGGGCGCCGGGCCCGCGTCCTATCTCGACCACGCCGCGATCCTGGCCGCAGCCAAGGAATCGGGTGCCGAGTTCATCCACCCTGGCTACGGATTCCTCAGCGAGAACGCCGAATTCGCCAGGTCGTGCGCGGCCGCGGGGTGCACGTTCATCGGCCCGGATCCGGCTGTGCTCGACCTGTTCGGCGACAAGTCGTCGGCCCGCGGGACCGCCCTCGCCGCGAGCGTGCCCGTCCTGCCCGCGACCGAAGGCCCGAGCGAGGTCGGCGAGGTCAAGGCGTTCTTCGACGCGCGATCCGGCCCGATCATGATCAAGGCGCTGGCAGGTGGTGGCGGACGCGGCATGCGGGTGGTGCGGACGGCCGCGGAGATCGATGACGCCTACCGGCAGTGTGCCGCCGAGGCTCAGCTCGGTTTCGGCAATCCGGCGGTGTTCGCCGAGGCGCTGATGGAGAACGCCCGGCATATCGAGGTGCAGGTCGTCGCGGCACCCAGCGCGAACGGCACCACGGCGCTCGCGCTCGGCGATCGGGATTGCAGCGTGCAGCGTAGGCATCAGAAGCTGATCGAAATCGCGCCGGCCCAGGGTCTTTCGGATGCGCTGCGACGGCAACTGCACGAGGCGGCGGCCCGGCTGTGCGCGCATGTCGGCTATCGCGGACTGGCCACCGTCGAATTCCTGGTCTCCGGTTCGGAATTCGTCTTCCTGGAGGTCAACCCGCGGATCCAGGTGGAGCACACCGTCACCGAGGAGGTGATCGGCGTCGACCTGGTCGCCGTGCAGCTGGCGATCGCCCAGGGCAGAACCCTCGACGAGCTCGGCCTGCCCCACGGAATCACCTCCGATGGAAGGCAATCCAACGGCGACCCCGCACAAGCCGACGGCATCGCGATCCAGGCCAGGGTGAATATGGAGACCATGGCCGCCGACGGATCGGCGATCCCGACCGCAGGCACCCTGACCGCCTTCGCCCCGCCCACCGGTCCTGGCGTGCGAGTCGACACCTTCGGCCGCCCCGGACTCACCCCGAGTCCGCGCTACGACTCACTGCTGGCGAAGGTGGTCATCCGCACCCGCGGGGACTCCTTCCCCGCCGCCGCCCGCAAGGCCGGGACCGCGCTGGCGGAATTCACCGTCGACGGTCTTCGCACGAATATCGGGTTCCTGCGGGAAGTGCTCGCCGACAGCCATTTCCAGACCGGCGTCGTCACCACCGGCTACCTCGGCGAGAACCTGCCCGCACTCGTCGCAGCCGCCGAGGCGGGACAACCCGAGGTCGCGGTCGCGACCGTCGAGCTGTATCCGGGGCAGGAGGCAGTGCGCGCGCAGTTGGCGGGCACCGTGGTCGAGGTGGCCGACGAAGGCGTCGAGGTCGGCGCGGGCGGGCAATTGGTCGTGCTCGAGGCGATGAAGATGCAGCACGTGCTCGCCGCGCCGGATGCCGCCAGGACCATCCGGATTCTGGTGCGACCGGGGCAGGTCGTCGCGCCCGGCGATCCGCTGGTGATCATCACCCGCACCGGCGCCGACGCCACCGGCAGCGTGCGGGCCGATCTGGATCCCGACCGCGCCCGCGCCGATGTCGACGAGATCCGCGCGCGCCACCTCGTCACGCTGGACGAATCCCGCCCCGAGGTGGTCGCCAAGCGGCACGGGCTCGGCCGCCGCACCGCCAGGGAGAACATCGCCGACCTCGTCGACGCCGGCAGTTTCGTCGAGTACGGCGCACTGGCCGTCGCCGCGCAGCGCAGCAGGCGCACCGAAGAGGACCTGATCGCCAACACCCCCGCCGACGGCCTCGTCACCGGCCTGGCCACCATCGGCGCCGACCGCTTCGGCAGGGCAGCGGCCGAAGCCGTGGTGGTCTCCTACGACTACACCGTGCTCGCGGGCACCCAGGGCAAGAACAATCACGCCAAGACCGACCGCGCCTTCGAACTGGCCGCCCGCAAGCAGGTGCCCGTGGTGCTGTTCGCCGAGGGCGGCGGCGGCAGGCCCGGCGACACCGACGTGACCGGTATGGGCCTGGACGTGCCGACCTTCCGCGCGCTCGCCGCGCTGCGCGGTCAGGTGCCGCTGGTGACGATCGTGTCGGGCCGCTGCTTCGCCGGGAACGCCGCGCTGGCCGGGGTGTGCGACGTGATCATCGCGACGCCGGACGCCAATATCGGCATGGGTGGTCCAGCGATGATCGAGGGTGGCGGGCTCGGTGCGTACCGGCCCGAGGACATCGGGCCGATCGACGTGCAACGGCGCAATGGCGTCGTCGACCTGGTCGCCCGGGACGAGGCGCACGCGGTGGCGCTGGCCACGCAGTACCTCGGCTACTTCCAAGGCCCGGTCGACGACTACGAAGCGCCCGACCCCCGCCTGGCCAGGCATGTCGTGCCGGAGAATCGCTTGCGCGCCTACGACATCCATCGCGCGATCGAGGCCATCGTCGATGTTGGCTCGATCCTGGAGCTGCGGCCCGATTACGGAGTCGGCATCGTCACCGCGCTGGTCAGGGTCGATGGTGTGCCGTTCGGCTTGGTCGCCAACAGCAGTCATCACCTCGGCGGCGCCATCGATGCCGAAGCCGCCGACAAGATGGGCGACTTCCTCGGGCTGTGCGAGTCGTTCGGGCTACCCGTCGTGTCCCTGTGCGACACACCGGGATTCATGGTCGGGCCGGAGGCCGAGAAGACGGCGACGGTCCGCCGGTTCAGCGAGCTGTTCGTGCTCGGCGCCCGGCTGAGCGTGCCGTTCGGCATGGTCATCCTGCGCAAGGGTTACGGTCTCGGCGCGATGGCGATGGCGGCCGGGCACTTTCGCGCCCCGAACTTCACCATCGCCTGGCCGACGGGCGAGATCGGGCCGATGGGCCTGGAAGGCGCGGTGCGCCTCGGCTTCCGCAAAGAGCTTGCCGCCGTGGCGGATCCAGCCGAGCGCGAGACGCTGTTCCAGCAGCTGCTCACCCTCGCCTACCAGCAGGGCAAGGCGCTGACCGCGGCGACCGGGTTCGAACTCGACGACGTCATCGATCCGGCCGACACCCGCGCGTGGATCGCCACGTTGGCCGGCGACGCGCCGCGGACAGGATCGGCACGAGCCCGGCAGTGATGTCGCCGGGTTCCGCCGGGCCGACTCGAGCCGAGGCGAAAAGGCCAGTTCATCGCGGCCGGGCCACGGTCGACCGACCTGAGCTGGGAATTCAGACTTGAAGTTGACGTCAACTTCTAATAGGTTCGGATCCACCGACCGAAGGAATTCATCGTGAGAGTTGCACAGAAGGTGGCCATCGTGACCGGCGGCGGCGCGGGGATCGGGGCCGCGCTGGCCACCGCCCTCGCCGCGGCGGGCGCGCGCGTGATCGTCGCCGACCTCGACGAAGCGGCCGCGCTCGCCGTCTCGGCGCGGATCAACGCCGAGCACCCGGACGCGACGGTGGGCGCGGGCGCGGATGCCGCCGAAACGACCGCGATCCAGGGGCTGATCGCGCTGGCGGAGCAGCACTTCGGCCCCGTCGACCTGTACTTCGCCAACGCAGGCGTGGTCGGCGCGCCCGGGCTGGACGCCACCGAGAGCGACTGGGATCTCGCCCTCGCGGTGAACCTGCGCGCGCATATCCGGGCCGCGCAACTGCTCGTCCCCCAGTGGCTCGACCGCGGCGAAGGCTACTTCGTGAGCACGGCGTCGGCCGCGGGTCTGCTCACCCAGATCGGCTCGGCCACCTACTCGGTGAGCAAGCACGCCGCGGTCGGGTTCGCCGAATGGCTCGACGTCACCTACGGCGACCAGGGCATTCGGGTGAGCTGCCTCTGCCCGATGGGCGTGAACACCGCGCTGCTGTATGCCGGGCAGGAGTCGGGCGAGCCGCTCGGCGCCGCCGCCACCCGCGCGGTCGTGTCGGCGGGTGAAGTCCTCGAACCCGCCGAAGTGGCCGAGATCGTGCTCGAGTCCATCGCGGCCGAGCAGTTCCTGATCCTGCCGCACCCGCAGGTGCTGGAGATGTACCGCAACAAGGGCGCCGACTACGACCGCTGGCTGCGCGGGATGCGCCGCTACCAGGCCGCCCTGCTGGCCGAAACCCGCTGACACCCCTCGACTCCCTGGAGTACCCATGTCACTGTTCGATCTGTCCGAGCGCGCCGAGAAGTACCGCGCAGACCTGCTCGATTTCATGGACTCGCACGTCTATCCGGCCGAAGCCGTCTACGACGAGCAGATGCGCGCCGCAGGCAACCCGCACTTCCAGCCGCCGATCCTCGAAGAGCTCAAGGCCGAGGCCAAGCGGCGCGGCCTGTGGAACCTCTTCCATCCGCATCCCGGCCGCGGCCCCGGCCTGACCAATCTCGAATACGCGCCGCTGGCCGAGATCATGGGCCGCAGCCACCTCGCGTCGGAGGCCTGCAACTGCAATGCCCCCGACACCGGGAACATGGAGGTGCTCGAGCTGTTCGGCACCGAGGAGCACAAGAAGAAGTACCTCGAACCGCTGCTCGACGGCACCATGGCCTCGGCATTCGCGATGACCGAACCGGGTGTGGCCAGCTCCGATGCCACCAATGTCGAACTGTCGATGGTGCGCGACGGCGACGACTACGTGCTCAACGGGCGAAAGTGGTTCGCCACCAACGCCTTGCACCCGAACTGCCGGGTGCTGATCGTGATGGGCAAGACCGATCCGCAGGCCGCGCCGCACCGGCAGCAGTCCATGATGGTCGTCCCGATCGACGCGCCCGGCGTCACGATCCTGCGCGGGCTGCCGGTGTTCGGCTACCAGGAACGCGAAGGCCACGCCGAGATCGATTTCGCCGATGTGCGGGTGCCCGCGACCGACGTGCTCAAGGGCGAGGGCGAGGGTTTCGCGATCAGCCAGGCCCGGCTCGGCCCCGGCCGCATCCACCACTGCATGCGCAGTATCGGCATGGCCGAACGCGCGCTGGAGATGATGTGCAAGCGGGCGCAGTCGCGGGTCACCTTCGGAAAGCCGATCGCCGAGAACGCCAATATCCAGGACTGGATCGCCGAGTCGCGCATCGAGATCGAGATGATCCGGCTGCTCACGCTCAAGGCCGCGCACCTGATGGACACCGTCGGCAACAAGGCGGCGCGCACCGAGATCGCCGCGATCAAGGTCGCCGCGCCGACCATCGCGCTGAAGGTCCTCGACCGCGCGATCCAGGTGCACGGCGCGGGTGGCGTCACCGACGACTTCCCGCTCGCGGCGGCCTGGGCCGGGCTACGCACGCTGCGCCTGGCCGACGGCCCCGACGAGGTGCACAAGCGCGCCATCGCGCGCCAGGAACTGGGCAAGTACCGCGGCAAGGAGAGCAACTGATGACCGGACTCGACCTGACCGGGCGCACCGCCATCGTCACCGGTGCCTCGCGCGGCATCGGGCTGGCGATCGCCCAGTCGATCGCGGCGGCGGGCGGCACCGTCGTGCTGACCTCGCGCACCCAGGAATCCGCCGACGCGGCCGCCGCACAGGTGCGTGGCGATGTCCTCGGCGTCGCCGCGCACGCGATGGACGAGGACGCGGCGCGACGCTGCGTCGAGCTGACCATGGAACGGTTCGGCAGCGTCGACATCCTGGTCAACAACGCGGGCACCAACCCCGCCTTCGGCCCGGTGATCGGCCAGGACTACACCCGGTTCGCGAAGACCTTCGGCGTGAACGTGTGGGCGCCGGTGCTGTGGACCTCGCTGGTCACCGAAGCCTGGATGGGCGAGCACGGGGGCGCGGTCGTCAACACCGCGTCCATCGGCGGGCTGACGCTCGAGGCGAATATCGGGCTGTACAACGCGTCCAAGGCGGCGCTGATCCATCTGACCAAGCAGATGGCGCTGGAGTTGTCGCCGAAGGTGCGCGTCAACGCGGTCGCGCCCGGTGTCGTACGCACCAAACTGGCCGAGGCGCTGTGGAAGAACCATGAGGAGTCGGTCGCCGGTGCCACCGCGCTGGACCGGATCGGCGAGCCGGAAGACATCGGCGCGGCCGTGGCGTTCCTCGTCTCGGACGCGGCGAGCTGGATCACCGGTGAGGTCATGGTGATCGACGGCGGGCAGCGGCTCGGTGACGCGCCGCTGTTCCGGAGCGGAGCGTCGCTCGGTGTCTGAGGTTGTCGGGATCGACCCTGCCGTGGTGACCGAGTGGTTCGCCACGCTCGGCATCGAGTGCGCGGCGCCGCTGCGTTTCGACCGGATCGGGCTCGGGCAGTCGAATCTCACCTATCTGGTCACCGACGCGGCCGGGCGCCTGTGGGTGCTGCGCAGGCCGCCGCTCGGTGAGCTGCTGGCCTCGGCCCACGACGTGGTGCGGGAGGCGCGGATCATCGCCGCGCTCGAGCACACCGAGGTGCCGGTGCCGCGGATCTTCGGTGTGCTCGCCGACCCGTCGGTCGTCGAGGCGCCGCTGGTGCTGATGGAGTTCGTGGACGGGCAGGTGGTCGACACCATGCCGATCGCACGGTCGCTCACCCCGCAGCGGCGCAGGGCGATCGCGGAATCGCTGCCGCGGACGCTGGCGCGGATCCACGCGGTCGATCCGGCGGCCGTCGGGCTGGCCGATCTGGCCAGTCACAAGCCGTACGCGCCGCGGCAGCTCAAGCGCTGGAGCGGGCAGTGGGAGCACTCGAAGACCAGGGAGCTGCCCGAGATCGACGAGCTCACCCGCAGACTCGCCGCCGCGGTGCCCGAGCAGCACGAGGTGTGCCTGGTGCACGGCGATTTCCATCTGCGCAATGTCATCACCTCGCGCGAGACCGGCGCGGTGACGGCCGCGCTGGACTGGGAGCTGTCCACCCTCGGTGACCCGCTGGCCGACATGGGCAGCATGCTCGCCTACTGGGCCGAGCCGGGCGAAGTCATCGGCGGCGACTTTCCCGCCTCCGCGCTCGACGGGTTCCCGGACCGCGCCGAGATGTCGCGGATGTACCTCGAGCTGACCGGCCGTGACCCCGCCGCGCTGCGGTACTGGCATGTCCTCGGCCTGTGGAAGCTCGCGATCATCGCCGAAGGCGTGTTGCGCCGGGCACAGGACAACCCCATGAACAAGGCGGCGGCGGGCACGCCGACCATCGAACGAATCGACGCCGTAGTGCGTCTGGCCTGCGACGTCGCCGACGACGCAGGCATCTAGCGAAGGGATTTCAGCATGAAGGCATGGCAGGTCGGCGAGCTCGGCGAACCACGGGACGTGCTGCGGCTCGACGACATCGAAGATCCCGTCGCCGGGCCGGGGCAGGTGCTGGTGCGGGTGCTCGCGGCGCCGGCCAACTTCCCGGATGTGCTGCTGTGCCGTGGGCAGTATCAGGTGAAGCCGCCGCTGCCGTTCACCCCGGGCGTCGAGCTGTGCGGCTCGGTGGTCGCGGTCGGTGCCGGTGTCACCGGGTTCGCGATCGGCGATCGGGTTGTCGGCACCACGACCCTGCCCGGCGGCGCGTTCGCCGAGCTGGCGGTGCTGGACGCGGAGAACGTCTTCCCCGCGCCCGATTCGCTCGACGACGCCGAGGCGGCCGCCCTGTGCATCGGCTACCAGACCAGCTGGTTCGCCCTGCACCGGCGGACCCAGCTGCGGGCGGGCGAGACCCTGCTCGTGCACGCGGCGGCCGGTGGCGTCGGCAGCACGGCCGTGCAGCTGGGCAAGGCCGCGGGGGCGAGGGTGATCGGTGTGGTCGGCGGGCCGGACAAGGCCGACTACTGCCGCGAGCTCGGCGCCGACCTCGTCATCGACCGGCACACCGAGGACTTCGTGCCGATCGTCAAGGAGTTCACCGGCGGACGCGGCGCCGACGTGATCTACGACCCGGTCGGCGGCGACGCCTACGCCAAGTCGACCAAGTGCATCGCGTTCGAGGGCCGCATCCTGGTGATCGGTTTCGCGGGCGGCACCATCCCGCAACCCGCGCTCAACCACGCGCTGATCAAGAACTACTCGATCATCGGCCTGCACTGGGGGTTGTACAAGCAGTACAACCAGCAGGCCATCCGCGACTGCCACACCGAACTGACCAGGCTCGCCGCGGCGGGCCAGCTGAAACCGCTGATCAGCGAACGCCTTTCGCTGGCCGAAGTCCCCGACGGGCTCGGCAGGCTCGGCGATGGCAGCACGGTCGGCCGAGTCGTCTTCCACCCCTGAGCAGCGACTCGCCGGACGCCGCGGCCCCGGACGCGCGCTATAAATACAGCATGGATCGACCCGCGGACACCGACGGCGAAGGCGCGCTGCCCTCGATGGCGCGCACTTCGCTGTTGCGCGAGCTGCCAGCCACCCCGCGCGGCCTGCGGACGCGTTCGGCCCTGATCGACGCGGGCCGCAAGGTATTCGAGCGGCTCGGCTACCTCGACACCAGGCTGGTCGACATCACCCAGGAAGCCAACTGCTCCTCGGGCACCTTCTACACCTATTTCGCGGGCAAGGAAGAGATCTTCGCGGCGATCCTCGAACACGCCCAGGAAGACATGCTGCATCCCGGCATGCAACATGTCGCCGGTGACGACGACCCCGCGTCCATCGTCGAGGCGAGCAACCGGGCCTACTTCGAGGCCTACAAGCGCAACGCCAAGCTGATGGGCCTGCTCGAACAGGTCGCCAATATCGACCCCGAGTTCAGCAAGCTGCGCCAGGACCGCGCCGACGCCTTCATCCACCGCAACGCCCGCAGCATCGCGAACCTCCAGGAACGCGGTCTCGCCGACCCGGAGCTCGACCCGATGCTCACCTCGCGGGCGCTGTCAGGCATGGTCAGCCGTCTCGCCTTCAACTACTTCGTCATCGGTGACGGCTACCTCGACGGCGAAGCCCGCCCGATGGAAGACCTCGTCTACACCGTCACCCGTCTCTGGGTGAACGCCCTGCGCATGCCGACCACCCGCTGACGCAAAAATCCCCTCTACCAGGGACTGGTGAGGGGATTTCGTGGTGGCCAGGGCCGGGATCGAACCGGCGACCTTCCGCTTTTCAGGCGGACGCTCGTACCAACTGAGCTACCTGGCCGCAGGCACCCGTACTGAATGCCATACGCGAAGCGCCGGATCACTCCGGCGCTTACTTGCGACCCTGACGGGACTCGAACCCGCGACCTCCGCCGTGACAGGGCGGCGCGCTAACCAACTGCGCCACAGGGCCTTGCTGTACTGCTACACAGTCCGGAGACTGTACCCCCTACGGGATTCGAACCCGCGCTACCGCCTTGAAAGGGCGGCGTCCTAGGCCGCTAGACGAAGGGGGCTCGTCCCGGATCTCTCCGGACCGGCTTTCAACGTTTCCGTTGGGAGCTCGCATAGCTTATGACAGGTGTGCGCAGACTTCCAAATCGCCTGGTCAGGCGCCCAAACCGAGGTCATCGAGGCGTGCTTGCGCGCGCCACCCGTCGCTGCGGAAACTCTGGATCCACACCGGGGTTGCCATCGCCTCGACAATAACCTCCAGCACCTCGGCGAACCGGGCACGCAGGTCGGCGGCCGAACCGCTGGCGATCGGATCGACCAGATAGCGCTGGCCGGCCAGGGCCGCGGCGAGGGTGCGGGTGAAGCGGTCGGGGTCGGTGTCGGCGCGCAGCTGGCCGTCGTCGATCGCGCGCACCGCGAGGACCCGGGTGGCGCGGCCGACGATGCGTCCGCCGCCGTTGCCCGCGTCGCGATGGAAGTCGGGCTCGATCACGAGCCGGTACTCGGCCTGCACGATGGTGTCGTGCTCTAGCCGCAGCGCGATCTCGTCCACCATCCCGTGCAGCAGGTCGAGCGGGCCGAAGTCGGCGCGGCCGAGCCAGCGTTCCGCGCAGACGCGGTAGCGCTCGACCGCGGTCTCGAGCACCGCGCGCGCCAGATCTTCCTTGGAGTCGAAGTGGAAGTACATCGCGCCCTTGGTCGCGCGCGAACCTTCCAGAATGCGGTTGAGCGATGCCGCGGCATATCCGCTCTTCCCGAACTCGACGGCCGCGGACTTGATTATCGCCGCGCGTGTCCGGCGGGCCCGCTCTTGCTGCCGTGCCATGCTCGAAACGCCTCCGAACCTTCTCACCGCCAACGATCAATAACCGACCGTTGACGCGAATAGTGGTTTTAATACAAACTTTCGGTATGAAATCTCGCAGTAAAGCCGGTACCCCGCCGGCTGGTATAGTTCGCCCGCCCGGGTGCGCCGCAGGGGGTGCACACTCGGGCTCAACTACCTGTGAGAACCGCCTCCTCCTGCGGTAACGATTGCCCCTTTGCCGAAGATTCGCGCGCCCTTCGCGATTACCCCGGCACTTCGAACCCTCGATGAATTCCTCGACACCACGACCGGCACCGGCGCGTTGAACAACGCAGCACCGGTGATAGTTTCGAAATTCACCAGGCGATCACCGTACCCGCATTCGCGAGCCGACACGCGGCAAATGGAACACCCATCCGAACATCCGGTTCGGTTATCCAACGCAGCTAACGAGGCGCAACCGAAATGGTTTCGTCGGCTATGAATTCCGTAGGCGCACAGCCCGGTTGACCAGGCCGACGACCGTCGGGCGAACCCCCTGCTGTTCGCCCGACGGTCGCGAGACCCGCGTCCACACCGGACCACCTGATCGACCACGAATCCCCTGCTCATCGAAACCTGTTGCGTGACAACAGTATTCGATACCATGTCGAGACCTGAAGTGCGAACGGTGGTGGGTACCAGTTGGTTACCGGGAATCGTCGGTGGCCTGCGCTTCGTTACCGGCGTCCACCAGGGTTGATCGGGCTCCCCGACAGAGCTGGGGACCGGTATTCGGCCCGATGGCGGGGTGTCCGCTAGACTCCCCTCCGCGCCCCTTTAGCTCAGTTGGTAGAGCTGGTGACTTTTAATCACTAGGTCGTAGGTTCGAGTCCTACAGGGGGCACCACGATTTACCCGGTTTGACCAGCGGTTATGGCCTAGGCGAACCATCGATTGACGCTTGCCGTGCCGACGAGACTGGCGGCAACGCTCCCCGAAGCCATCGCGCGTCCGTATGATTTCCTCCGCCTATGCCCCTGACCTGCGGTTCCAGCGGGGCGAATAATTGTGATTCCCGCCACGTCAGCGCCGCTCAGCGGTCGTCGGGATGAGGCGGGAGGCCGGGGCAGCTGGGGCGGTACCCCAGGTCGGGGGAAACCCAGTCCGACCACTGTTGGCGGCTCATTTCGAAGGTCAGCTTGTCGCACAGCAGCTCTGTCCATGCGCCGGGACCAGGCCACGTCCACAAGCCGGCGTTGTTGTCGAAGCCCAGATAGGTGGTTCCGACGATCGTGCTGTCCGCACTGATCGAGACGTCTTCGATCCAGCCCGGTGACCCGTGCAACGGCTCGCCGACTGCACGGCCGTCGGCGAGGTCCCAGAAGCGCAAGGTCTGGTCGCTGGAGCCGGAGACGATGTAGCGGCTGTCGGCGCTGATCGCCAAGCTGCGCACCATCGCGGTGTGCCCTTCCATCGGGGGGCCGATCTGCTCACCGGTGCGCATATCCCACCGGCGCAGGGTGGTGTCCTCGCCGGTGACGAAGCGGGAACCGTCGGGAGCCATCGCCACCGACCAGATTCCCAGGGAGCGAATCTCCTTGATCATGGCACCGGTGCGCAGGTCCCACAGACGTGCCGAGTCGCCGCTGTGGGTGAGCAGGCGTGTTCCGGCGGCGTCGAATTCGAGGCTGGTGAGGTGCGCGGTGTGCCCGGTCATCGGGCCGCCGATCGGCGTGCCGGTTTCGGTGTTCCACAGTCGCACTGTCTCGTCGCCGGTGGCGGCGAGATAGCGGCCGTCCGGGCTGAGCTCGATCCCGCCGACCTCGGGCAATCCTTCGAACGGACCGCCGACGGGTGCTCCGGTTTCGATGTTCCACAGCTGCACGACGTTTCCGGCGGTGAGCGTGGCCAGACGTGTGCCACGAGCTCCGAAGTCCAGCGCGCCTACCGGCTCACCGAATCCGGTCAGTGGAAGGCCGACCTGTTTTCCTGTCTCGGTGTCGTGGAAGGTGACGGTCTTGTCCGGGCCGGCGACGGCAACGCGGCGGCCGTCTTCGCTGATCGCCGCACGGGCATCGGAGCCGTCGGGGTAGTCGGCCAAGAAAGTACTGCGGCCCGTCTGGGAATCCATGAGCCAGACCGAGGCATTCTCGCTGTCCTGCTTCACCAGCCGCCTGCCATCGCGCTCGACAGCCAGCACCGGGCCGTAGCCGGGCTCGGGTGATCCGGGGTCTGACGGCCAGGGCACACCGAGCGAACCGGACTGGCCGAGGTCCCAGACGCGCAGCGTCCCGTCCCAGGCGGTGGAGGCGAGGCGGTGGCCGTCGGGGCTGAACACGATGCCCATGACCCACCCTGCGTGGCCGGGCAACGGCGTCCCTTCCGCGCTGCCGGTGGCGGCGTTCCACAGTCGGATCGTGTTGTCGGTCGCCCCGGAGGCCAACTTGGTGCTGTCCGGACTGAAAGCGACGGAATTGACGAGCCCGTCGTGCCCGACGAGCGGTGTGCCTATGAGTTGGCGTGTGTCGGCGTCCCAGAGCAGCAGCGGCGCTCCGAGCTCGGGGGCCATTTCCGCCGCCTTGGGCGAACCGTTGCTGCCGGACGCGATGCGCCCACCGTCAGGACTCCACGCGACGGTCTTCACGGGATAGCTGTGCCTGCGCAGGGTCTCGGGTGGGTCCGTGGGGGATTCGACGTTCCAGATTCGCACGGTGGTGTCCTCGCCGCCGGAGACGATGTGCCGCCCGTCGGGGCTGAACGCCACCGAGTACACGGGGCCGTCATGGCCGGTGAATTCCGCTGTGCGACCGCCGGCGACATCCCACCACCGGATCGTGCCGTCTTTGCCGCCGGCCACCACCGACCGGCCGTCCGGCGAGAAGGCGACGCTGTTGACGGTATCCCGGTTCCCCGTGAGCGGCGGCGCGGCGGACTTGCCGGTGTCGGTGTCCCAGATCTGGACCGCGTTGTCCGGCGTGGTGCCGGCGATCCGGCGGCCGTCCGGGCCGAACACCGCGCGCAGGGCGAGCGGCGTCGGTTCGAAGACCCGATCGATCCGGGTTCCGGTCGCCGCGTCCCACAGCCGCATCTCCACGCCGCTGGTGAGGATCCGGTCGCCTGCCGGGCTGAAGGCGATGCTGAAGTCGGGCTTGGCCGCGCGAATGTGCTCGCTCACCGCTGCGGGATCATCGAGAGGGCCGGGACCGTACGGTTTACCGGTCTGGACGATCTTGTCCACTGCCGCTTCGGCATTCAGGGTGCCGAGCAGCGCACCCTCGTCGAAGTCGGGAGCGATCTGCGCGGCGGCGAGAGTCTGCTGGATCGCCCGGACGTCGTCGCGGGGGCGGGCACCACCCAGCATCGCTTCCGCCTCGGACACCAATCGCAACGCGATCGCCTGATTGCGCTGCCGCTCCGCCTCCCGCTGCCGGTCGACGGCGATATACGCCGCCGCCAACGCGAGAACAGTGAGCAGCACCAGCCCCGCGACGGCGGCGCGGCGCACACGCCGGAATCGGCGTTGCTCCCGCAGATCCTCCCCCGCCAGTTCGTATTTCGGCTTGCCGTGGATGGGAGCGGCCAGGTCGGTGAGCTTCTCCCGGAACAGCGCGGCACGCGGGTCCCACGGCGCGTCCTCGGTGACGTCGACGTAGAGCGGCTCGGTGGGCAGCACCCCCGGCTCGGTCAGGACCGGCAGCGCCACGGTCGATCGCTCTGGATCGAAGCGTCGAGTGTGCCGATCCCACTTCAGCTTTCCGCCCGCGACGACGAACAACAACTGTTCCGAACCTCGTGTACGCAGCCAGTAGGCGATCTCGCGGTCGACCCATTCCGAAACGGCCGAGTGCGGCGACAGCACCACGATGCAGTACCGGGCCTGGTCCATCGCCTCGGTGACCTTGCCCCACAGATCGGGGCTCGCGGTCAGGTCGGTCGCGTCGCGGAATACCCGCAGCGCGTGCAGGTGCCCCATCCGGCGGCCGATGCGGTGCAGGCCCTTCTGGATGCCTGCCGCGATCGCGCGGTCGGCGTGCGAGTACGACAGGAACGCGTCGTAGGCACCGATCGGCGCGGCGCCGGACGGCGGATCCGGCGCGATCGTCATCGACTCACCCATCGTCTTCTCCCGGTGTGGGACGACCGTTCCCCTCGAACGGTCCTCCCCCGACAGGCTCGGGTCACGAGTACCCGGCTACTCGGGTTCCCGCGGGTCGCGCGAGCCATCGTCACGTGGCGACGCGCCGCACGCAGACGCCGCCGAAACCGGCGGTTCCGGCATCGCGAGCCCCTACCCTGAGCCTGGCCCGGGCGCTACCGGGCACCCCTCGACACAGGCGGAGCCGATGACTTCTTTCGATGATTTGCTCTCCCAGGTACCGATCGCCCAGATCGCCGACCAGCTCGGCGTCGACCAGGCGACCGCGACCAATGCCGTCCAGGCCGCGCTGCCGACGCTGCTCGGCGGCTTGCAGGCCAACGCGGCCGAGCCTCGAGGCGCGGCATCGCTGCTCGGTGCGCTCGACAACCATGGCGGCCTCGTCGAAGGTGACGGCGCGGTCGACCTGCGGCAGGTGGACGTGGCCGACGGCGAGAAGATCGTCGACAACGTCTTCGGTGACGAGAAGAACACCGTCATCAGCGCGCTCGGTGGCACCGGTGGGACCGGTGGCAACGACCTGATCGGCAAGCTGCTGCCGATCCTGGCGCCGATCGTGCTCGCCTACGTCGCCAAGCAGCTCACGGGCGGTGGCGGCGCGGCCGCACCGGCGCCCCAGCCGCAGGATTCCGGCGGCGGTCTGGGCGACCTGCTCGGCGGGCTCATCGGCGGCAGCACCACCAGCGGCGGGCTCGGTGGGGTGATCGGCGAGGCGCTGTCGAAGAACGCGGGCGGCGGGCTCGGCGGCATTCTCGGCGGGCTGCTCGGCGGCAAGCGCTGAGAGATTTCCCACCGGGAGCTAACGTCGCGCGGCCCGCAGCGATAGACCCTACGCTGCGGGCCGAGCACCTAGACTCGTCAGTACGACGAGACGGCGTCGGCCGAGGTTGTGGCGTTGCTCAACTTAGGCGGAAATCCGCTCAGTTGCGTTTCGCATCACACCTACGGTGCCGTAAGGTATGGCCGCATCGCGACGTTCGACCGTAAGCACGACAGCGAAGGGTTTTTACATGGCAAGGGATCTGACTCAACTCGAACTGCTCACGGAGTTGGAGCCGGTTGCCGAAGAAAACGTCAACCGGCACCTGTCGCTCGCCAAGGAATGGCACCCCCACGATTACGTCCCGTGGGACGAGGGCCGCAATTTCGCCGCCATGGGCGGTATCGACTGGGATCCTGAGCAGTCCAAGCTCAACGAGGTCGCCAAGGCGGCCATGATCACCAACCTGCTCACCGAGGACAACCTGCCGTCCTACCACCGTGAGATCGCCGAGAACTTCTCCCAGGACGGCGCCTGGGGCACCTGGGTCGGTCGCTGGACCGCCGAGGAGAACCGCCACGGCATCGTGATGCGCGACTACCTGGTGGTCACCCGCGGCGTCGACCCGGTGGCACTCGAGAACGCCCGCATGATCCACATGACCAACGGTTTCGCCTCGCCCACCGAGGTGGACGCCGGCTTCCTGCACTCGGTCGCCTACGTGACCTTCCAGGAGCTGGCCACGCGCGTGAGTCACCGCAACACCGGCAAGGTGTGCGACGACCCGATCGCCGACCGCATGCTGCAGCGCGTCGCCGCCGACGAGAACCTGCACATGATCTTCTACCGCAACCTCTGCGCCGCGGCGCTCGACCTGTCGCCCGACCAGGCGATCGAGGCCATCTCGCTCATCGTCGAGAACTTCCAGATGCCCGGCGCCGGTATGCCGAACTTCCGCCGCAACGGCGTCCTGATGGCCAAGCACGGCATCTACGACCTGCGTCAGCACCTCGAAGAGGTCGTCCAGCCGGTGCTCAAGAAGTGGAACATCTTCGAGCGCACCGACTTCACCGCCCGCGGTGAGGCCACCCGTGAGCGCCTGGCCGGGTTCCTCGACAGGCTGGGCCAGGACGTGCTCAAGTTCGAGGAGCAGCGCGACAAGATGCTCGCCCGCGAAGCCAAGAAGCTCGAACTGGCCCGCGTCTAGCCCGCACAACGACCAACGCCCGCCCTCCGTGCTCGGAGGGCGGGCGTTGTCGTCGGTGCGGCTACTTGGTCGGCAGGGCGCCGTCGGTGCTGCCGACGTCGGTGATCTTCCAGTCCTTGCCCGCGTCGACGGTGATGTTGTAGGTGACCGTGTTGCGCAGGCCGTCGGGGTTCTGGGCGTTGGTGGTGCTCACGTCGACGAAGGCGGCGACCTTGTAGACCTCGCCCTCGTGCGACATCACCTTGGCCGTGATCGGCGTCGCGGCGGAGGTCCACTTCAGCGGGATGATGATCTGCTCGAGCTTGGCACCGGTGGCGTCGAACTTGGCCGACAGCTCCGGCGAGGTGCCCGCCTTCAGGTTGGCGACCCAGGCGTTGACGTCCTGGTAGTTCAGCGTCGCCGAGCCGACGGCGTAGTCGAGGGCGATCTGCTCGGCCTTGGCGTTGTCGGCGTCCTCGGCCTTCAGGTCGGAGAGATCGGAGCGCGCCGAGCCGAGCAGCACGCCGAGCACGAGGGCGATGATCGCGAGGACGGCGATCACGGCGCCGCCGATCAGCGTCGAGACCTGCACCGCGACCGTGCCCTTGCCCGGCTGGGCCGGTGGGGTTTCGGTCAGGTCGGTGGCGTCGTCAGCGGGTTCGGCCATGGGTGGTTTCTCCGATTACGTGGGGACAGCGCACCGCCGGAGGCGACGATGCCAGCAGACAACAGGCTACTGAGGTAGGCGACCAACCTGGGACTCCGAGTCACAGACAAATGGTGTCGCAGGGCTCGCAATCCCGAGATGACCCGCGGAAAGGCGCCGGTACGCGAGATCGATCACATCGGGTCGGATGAGAGAATAGCCAGCGTGACTATCACGATGCCCCAGGCCCCCACGGCGCTGCGGATCGGACCGTACCCGGTCGATCCGCCGGTCGTGCTCGCGCCCATGGCGGGCATCACGAATCAGGCGTTCCGGAAGCTGTGCCGCGAATTCGGCAGCGCGACCTCGATCTACGTGTGCGAGATGATCACCGCCCGCGCGGTGGTCGAGCGCAACGAGAAGACGCTGCACATGATGTCGTTCGACGCCGACGAGAACCCGCGCTCGATGCAGCTCTACGGCGTCGATCCGAAGACCCTCGGCGAGGCGGTGCGGATCATCGTCGGCGAGGGGTGGGCCGATCACATCGACCTCAATCTCGGCTGCCCGGTCCGCAAGGTGACCCGGCTCGGCGGCGGCTCCGCGCTGCCGTACAAGCGCAGGCTCTTCGCCAACATCGTCCGGGAGATGGTGCAGGCGGCCGAGCCGGCTGGTGTCCCGGTGACCTTCAAGTTCCGCATCGGCATCGACGACGATCACCACACCTACCTGGATACCGGCCGCATCGCCGAGGCCGAGGGCGCGGCCGCCGTGGCGCTGCACGCCCGCACCGCGGCCCAGCTGTACTCCGGCGCGGCCGACTGGTCGGCCATCGCCCGGCTCAAGGAAGCCGTCACCACCATCCCCGTGCTCGGCAACGGCGACATCTTCTCCGCCGACGACGCGCTGCGGATGATGCGCGAGACCGGCTGCGACGGCGTCGTCGTCGGCCGCGGCTGCCTCGGCCGCCCGTGGCTGTTCGCCGAACTCAGCGCCGCGCTGCGCGGCGAGCCCATCCCCGACGGCCCGGTGCTCGGGCGCGTCGGCGAGATCCTGCTCCGGCACGCGACCCTGCTCACCGAGCACGACGGTGAAGACAAGGCGATGCGCGATATCCGCAAGCACATGGCCTGGTACCTGATGGGCTTCCCGGTCGGCTCGCAACTGCGCCGCAGCTTCGCCACCGTCTCCCGGCTGACTCAGCTCGAGGACCTCATCGGTCAGCTCGACCCGTCCGCCACCTTCCCCACCGACGCCCTCGGCCCGCGCGGCCGCCAGGGCTCGCCGCAGGCCAAGGTCGCCCTCCCCGACGGCTGGCTCGACGATCCCGAGGACGACACCGTTCCATCGGCAGCCGATGTGATGCACAGCGGCGGCTGATTCCGCCGAGGTCAGCGGGCCTTTGTCATCGGTGCGCAACGAGTTCGCCTTCGATTCGTTTGCGCACAGGAGTGGCTACTCGTGGCGGAATCGTTATCATTGCGGACATCGTTCGGCTGCGGTACGAATCGGAGCCGGCGGTGACGCGCATGCTGCGGCAGATAGAAGAAGTGAGGTTCGTTGGTGGGTGACGATCGGCGCGGGCGAACGCCCCGGCCCGGAAGTCGCGCCCCCTGGGAGCGCTATCCGACGGCCGAACCCACCGAGCAGCCGGAGGCCGGCGCGCGACGGTCCAGGCACGCGGACGCGGCGCAGGACCCCGGTGCGGCACCGCTGACGGTGCAGGACCTGGTCGACCGCGTCGACAGCGAACGCACCAGGCGCGGCAGGCGCCCCGCCCCCGATATCGACGCCGGTTCGCGTGCGGGCCGCCGGGCCCGCGACCAGGCGCCGCGTCCCACCCAGCGTCCCGACATCACCGCGCGCACCGACAGCTCGTCCGTCGTCGACGACATCGTCGGCACACCGCATCGCGCCGAATCCCCCGCCGACCGCACCGCGACCACCGCGCTGCCCGCCCAGGCGCCCGAGCCGGGCCGTGGCGGGCGCAAGCCGAGCACGCCGCCGCGCCGCGCCCACGATCCGATCGGCGATCCGGCCACCGACATCCTGCCCGCGGTCACCGCCGAGCCGCCGCAGCGCGCCAGGCCGGTCAAGGCCACGGCCGACGCGTCGCCGCGCCGTCCCTCGGCCGACGGCCGCCGCGGCAAGCAGGCGCGGATGGCGGGCCGGGTGGCGTGCACCTTCTTCGCGGTGCTCGCGCTAGTAGTCACCGGTGGCGGCTGGAGCTACCTGCGTGCCACCAACAACAGCCTCAACCAGGTCTCCGCGCTCGACGGCGCCACCGAGGACGTGCTCGACGGCGATATGCAGCTCGGTGACGAGAACTACCTGATCGTCGGCACCGACACCAGGGCGGGCGTCAACGCCGGCGTTGGCGCCGGCACCACCGACGATGCCGAGGGTGCGCGCGCCGACACGGTCATGCTGGTGCACATCCCGAAGAACCGCTCGCGCGTCGTCGTTGTCTCGTTCCCCCGCGACCTCGATGTCACCCGCCCGCAGTGCGCGGGCTGGGACAACGAGAAGGCCACCTACACCGACCAGAAGTTCGCCCCGTTCATGGGCGACAAGCTCAACGGCGTCTACGCGCTCGGCGGCCCCCGCTGTCTGGTCGACGTGGTGCGAAAGATGTCGGGCCTGAGCATCGGCCACTTCATCGGCATCGACTTCGCCGGATTCCAGGCGATGGTCGATCAAATCGGCGGCGTCGAGGTCTGCTCCACCAAGCCGATCATCGACGGCGTACTCGGCACGGTCCTGGAAACCTCGGGCAAGCAGCGCGTCAACGGTGAGACCGCACTCAACTATGTGCGCGCACGACACGTCATTGGCGAGGAGCGCAGCGACTACGACCGGATCCACCGGCAGCAGCAATTCCTTGCGGCCCTGCTCCGTGGGGCGTTGTCGAGCAAGGTGCTGCTCGACCCGGGCAAGTTGCAGGGTTTCGTCGACGCGTTCGGGCAGCACACCTTCGTCGACGGCGTCGGCACCCAGGACCTGATCCTGCTCGGCCGATCGCTGCAGAAGGTCAATGCCGGTGCGGTGACGTTCATTACCGCACCGACCGCGGGGACCACGGCGTACGGCAACGAGATTCCGCGCGAGTCCGATATCAGGGCGATCTTCCGCGCGATCATCGACGACCAGCCGCTGCCCGGTGAGGAGACCGCCCCGCCGGTCACGAGCTCGGCCGAAGCGCCGCCGACGCAGGCGCCCAAGGTGCATGCCGTCAGTCCGGGATCGGTGTCGATTCGGGTATCCAACGGAACCGGTCGCACCGGCGTCGCGCAGCAGGCCGCCAACAAGCTCAGCACGATGGGCTTCGGGATCTACAGCGTCGGCAACTACCCCGACGGCAGCGAGTCGACGGTGGTGCACTACTCGATGGGCAACGAAGCGGCGGCCGCGACTGTCGCCAGTTCGATCCCCGGCGCGGTCATCGAACGCGACGACAACCTGGACGGGATCGTCGAGGTCATCCTGGGTTCGAGCTTCGCGGGACAGGTCCGCACCCCCACCGCGGTCGGTACCGAAATCCCCAACGTGGAGACCGGCAAAGCGATCGCGGCCGCACCCGTCGCCCTCCCGTCCGACCTCGAACACATGAACGCCGCCGACACCAGCTGCGACTGACCCCCGCAGAGCTGGCACGACACTGCCACGCGGCATTCACCCGCCGTTGGGTGACAGCGCCGGGGGTACCCACTAGGGTCTGCAATCATGCGTGTCATCTACAACGAGCAAATGGCCGATCTCGCCAACCTCCTGGGCGAGATGGCCGGTCTCGCTGGCCAGGCGATGGAACAGGCCACCCAATCCCTGCTGCAAGCCGACCTCACCCTGGCCGAGCAGGTCATCGGTGAGCAGGATCGGATCTCGGTGATGATCTCCGAGGCCGAGGAGAAGGCATTCGCCCTGCTCGCGCTGCAGGCCCCCGTCGCGGGCGACCTGCGCCAGGTGGTGAGCGCCATCCAGATCGTCGGTGACGTCAACCGGATGGGCGCGCTGGCACTGCACGTCGCCAAGGTGACCCGCCGCCGCCACCCCAACCACGCGCTACCCGAGTCGGTCAACGGCTACTTCGCCGAGATGGGCCGCATCGCGGTCAACATGGGCGCGGGCGCCAAGGAGGTGCTCGAGACCCGTGATCCCGAGCGCGCCGCCCAGCTCAACCAGGACGACGAGGCGATGGACGACCTCCACCGCCACCTGTTCACCCTGCTGATGGACCGTGAGTGGAAGTACGGCGTCGCCTCGGCCGTCGACGTCACCCTGCTCGGCCGCTACTACGAGCGCTTCGCCGACCACGCCGTCGAGATCGGCCGCCGCGTGATCTTCCTGGTCACCGGCGTCCTGCCCGGCGACGAAGAGGTCGAAAGCTAGCAAGCACCAACGGAAAAGCCCCCGCACTCCTTCCAGGAGGCGGGGGCTTTCTCGTCGCTCTTAACCGAAGCGGCCGGAGATGTAATCTTCCGTGGCACGCTGGGTGGGGTTGGAGAAGATCTTCTCGGTGTCGTCGATCTCGATCAGCTTGCCGGGCTTGCCCTGGGCCTCGAGGTTGAAGAAACCGGTCTGGTCACTCACGCGCGCGGCCTGCTGCATGTTGTGGGTGACGATGACGATCGTGAACTCTTTCTTGAGCTCGGTGATCAGGTCCTCGATCGCCAGGGTGGAGATCGGGTCAAGCGCCGAACAGGGCTCGTCCATCAGCAGCACGTCGGGCGAGACCGCGATCGCGCGGGCGATGCACAGACGCTGCTGCTGACCACCGGACAGACCGCCGCCCGGCTTGTCGAGGCGGTCCTTGACCTCGTTCCAGAGGTTGGCGCCCTTGAGCGAGCGCTCGGCGACCTCGTCGAGTTCCTTCTTGTTGCGCACGCCCTGCAGCTTCAGGCCCGCCACCACGTTGTCGCGAATGGACATGGTGGGGAACGGGTTCGGGCGCTGGAAAACCATGCCGATGGTGCGGCGCACACCCACCGGGTCGATGGCGGCGCCGTAGATGTCCTCGCCGTCGAGCAGCACCGCGCCCTCGACGCGGGCGTTCGGGGTCACCTCGTGCATCCGGTTCAGCGAACGCAGCACGGTGGACTTGCCACAACCGGAGGGACCGATGAAGGCGGTGACGCTGCGGGGCAGCACGGTCAGGTCCACGTCCGACACAGCGTGGAAGGCGCCGTAGTAGATATTGAGATCTTTGACGTCGATCCGCTTGGCCATCTGAGTTATCCGTTCGCTTCTATCGGTTCCGGGTGAGCAGCTTGTTGACGCCGGCTGCGGCAAGGTAGAGCGCCGCGATGATCAGGATCAGCGTGAGCGCCGCACCCCAGACCCGCTCGCGACCGGCAGCCTCCGGGTTGGCCAGCTCTTGGTAGATCAACAGCGGCAGCGAGGCCATGTTGCCGTCGAAGATGTTCTGGTTGATCGACTTGCTGTAGCCGACCAGCACGAGCACCGGCGCGGTCTCACCCATGACGCGGGCAAGGGCGAGCAGGATGCCCGAGATCATGCCGGGGGCCGCGGTGGGAATGACGATCCGCAGGATGGTCTTCCACTTCGGCACGCCGAGCGCGTAGGACGCCTCGCGCAGCTCGTCGGGCACCAGCTTGAGCATTTCCTCGGTGCTGCGCACGACGACCGGGAGCATCAGCAGGACCAGCGCCAGCGAGACGGCGAAGGAGCTCTGCGGCATACCGAAGGTGGCGATCCACAGCGCGAAGATGAACAGCGCCGCGACGATCGATGGCACACCGGCGAGGATGTCGACCATGAAGGTGGTGACCTTGGCGAGCCGGCCGCGACCGTATTCGACCAGGTAGACCGCGGCCATGATGCCGAGCGGCACGGCGATCACCGAGGCGACCGCGGACTGCACGATGGTGCCGTAGATCGCGTGGTAGACACCGCCGCCGGTCTGATCCGGCAGGATGCCCTTCTGCGAGTTGAACCACCAGTCGGCGGACAGGATCGCGGTGATGCCCTTGGTGACGACCAGTCCGAGCACCCACACCAGCGGGATCAGCGCGATCACGAAGCAGAGGGTGACCAGGCCGGTCGCGATGTTGTTCTTGATCCGCCTGCCGGTGCTGACGTGGCGGAAGGTAGGCGCTTTGACCGGCTTGTCGAGGGTCGTTGTGCTGGTCATCAGCCGTTCACCTTTCCACCGGAGGCCAGGCGGGCCAGCGCGTTGACGACGAAGGTCAGCGCGAACAGGACGAAGCCGGCGGCGATGTAGGCGCCGGTCGGCAGCGGTGCGCTGAACTCCGAGGCGGCGGAAGCGATCTTGGAGGCGAAGGTGTAACCGCCGTCGAACAGCGACCACTCACCGGCCTGGCTGGCGGTGCGCAACACGACCAGGACCGCGATGGTCTCACCGAGCGCGCGGCCGAGGCCGAGCATCGAGCCCGCGATCACGCCGCTGCGGCCGTAGGGCAGCACGGTCATCCGCACGACTTCCCACTTGGTGGCGCCGAGCGCCTGCGCGGCCTCGATGTGGGCGCGCGGGGTCAGCGCGAAGACCTCGCGGGCGACGGAGGTGATGATCGGCAGGATCATGACGGCGAGCACGACGCCCGCGGTGAAGATGGTGCCACCGCCGCCGATCGAGACGTTGCCGTCGGAGAAGAGGAAGAACCAGCCCAGCTTGTCGTTGAGGAACTGCTGGACCGGCGCGATCTGCGGCGCGAGCACCAGGAAGCCCCAGAGGCCGAACACGATGGACGGCACCGCGGCGAGCAGGTCGATCAGCATCGTGAACGGCCTGCCGAGCTTCGACGGCGCGTAATGGGTCAGGAACAGGGCGATCCCGACACCGATCGGCACCGCGACGATGAGCGCGAACACCGAGCTCAGCACCGTGACCATGAACAGGTCACGGATGCCGAAGCGCAGGTTGTTCGCGTCACCGGTCGAGAATTCGGTGCTGGTGAAGAAGTTGACCTCGTCAGCCCGGAGCGAGGGGACCGCGCGGATCAGCAGGAACAACGCGATCAACGCGATGGCGGCGACGATGGTCGCGCCTGCCGCGGTGGCCGTCCAACGGAAGATCGTCTCGGCGTTCAGGCGGCCGGTACGACCCCCGTCAGGGGCCTTGTCGATTTTCGGTTCGGTCGGCATAGTCGCAGTATCTCCGGCCGCCCTCGGGCTCGTCGAATTCGACGAGCCCGCTGCGGTCACCTCAGGGTGCGTGGTCATGGTCTTCGAAGCGATCAGGAGATGGCGTTGATCGCGGTGGTCAGCTTGGTCTTGAACGCGTCGGGCAGCGGCACGTAGCCCGCGTCGGCGAGACCGGTCTGGCCGTTGGTGACAGCCGAGGTCAGGAACGCCTTGACGGCCTTGCCGGTCTCGGCGTCGGCGTACTTGGAGCACACGATCTCGTAGGTCGCCATCATGATCGGGTACGAGCCGGCCGCGGTCGGCTTGTAGAACGAGCTGGTGTCGAGGACCAGGTCGTTGCCCTCGCCCTTGACCTTCACGCCGTCGATCGACTTACCGGCCGACTCGGCCGACAGCTTGACCGGGTCCTTGCTCGCGGAGGTGATGATCTGCGCGATCGACAGGTTCTGCGCCTTGGCGAAGGACCACTCGTTGTAGGTGATCGAGTTCTTGGTGCTCTTGATCGCGGCCGAGGTGCCCTCGTTGCCCTTGGCGCCTTCACCGACACCGCCGTTGAAGGTCTTGCCGCCACCCTTGCCCCACGCGCCGTCGGAGGCGGCGTCGAGGTAGAGCTGGAAGTTGTCGGTGGTGCCCGACTCGTCGGAGCGGAAGATCACGGCGATCTTCTCCGAGGGCAGCTTGGCGTTCGGGTTGAGCGCCTTGATCTCCGGGGCATCCCAGGTGGCGACGGAGCCGTTGAACACCTTGGCCGCGGTCGGGCCGTCGAGGACCAGGTCGGTCACGCCGTCGACGTTGTAGGTGATGGCGATCGGGCCGAAGACGGTCGGCAGGTTCCACGCCGGGGCGCCGCAACGCTCCTGCGCCTTGGCGGGCTCTTCCTTCTTCGAGCTCAGCGCGGAGTCGGAGCCACCGAAGTCGGTCTGGCCGCCGATGAACTCGTTCACGCCGGCGCCGGAGCCGCTGGAGGTGTAGTTCAGGGTGAAGCCGTCGCAGTTGGTCTCGTAGGCGGCGACGAAACGCTCCATGGCGTTCTTCTGCGAGGAAGCGCCGGACGCCTTCAGCGCCTTCTTGCCGCCGCAGTCGACGCTGCTGTTGGCGGCGCCGGTGTCGCCACCGGTGTTGTCGTCGCTGCCACAGGCGGCCAGGGTCATGGCGCCAACGGCGAAGACGCCGACCAGGGCACTGGTGCGCTTGAAGTTCACTTTTCCTCCGACAAAGCTGGACGACTCGCTCGGTCCCTCACCGGCCCGGGCGAGTTGGGCGGTGCGGACCGCGGGGGACCGCGCGCACCAGGCGACGACTGTGCCGCCCAGAAGTAACCTAGGGTCGCCCGGTTGACAGTGAGCCGGACGTGGGTTAACGGAGAATGAACACCCCGGCGCGAATAGGGCCACGAATGTGACGTTTGCCCCAGTTTTACTCACACGTACCCGGTCATCCGCGCAATATTCAGCGGCGCAGAAGAATTCACCCGCCGTGTGAGGTGTCTCGCATCGCTCAGGGCAGCGCGTAGGCGACGTCGATATGCGCCGGGGCGAACCCCAATGTGGTGTAGGTGCGCACGGCGGCGCGGTTGTCGGCCTCGGTGTAGAGCAGCACCTCCGCCAGCCCCTCGGCGCGCAGGTGCCGAAGCCCGGCAAGGGTCAGCAGCCTGCCGAGGCCACGGCCCTGCGCGGACGGATCGATGCCGACCACGTAGACCTCCCCCGCCGGCGCGGCGTCGGGATGCACCTTGGTCCAGTGAAAGCCCAGCAAGCGGGCCGGATCCGCGGCGTCGAAGGCGAGGAACAGCCCGGCCGGATCGAACCAGGATTCGGCGCGCCTCGCCGCGATGTCGCGCTCGGTCCAGCCGCCTTGCTCAGGGTGCCAGGAGAACGCGGCGTTGTTGACCCGCAACAGTTCGGCGTCGTCGGCGGGACCCGCGTAGGTGCGCAGGACGAGATCTTCGGGAACCACCAGGTCGGGTAGCTCCGGGGTCGCCAGCGACCGGCGCATCTGCCACAACTCCCGCGCCGTTGCCAGGCCGAGGCCGGTGGCGAGCGCCTTGGCGGCGGGCAGGTCACCGTGCGCCCACACCCGCGCGCCGGGTCCGCCCTCGGTCAGGGCGGCGCGCACCAGTTCGGCGCCGACGCCGTCGCCGCGCGCGGACGGGTCGACCGCGACCTCCGCCATCGCGGGGTGTTCGTCATGTGCCGCAACGAGATTCGCGTAGCCGACGAGTTCGCCCGCGCGTTCGGCGAGCAGATGCCTTGTCGCCGGGTCGGCCTCGGCGAGCGAGAGCACGGCCTGCTCGGAGACCGGCGCGACACCGTCGGCCGCCTTCGCCCTGGCGAGCAGGTCGCGCACCAGCGGCGCGGTCGCCGGATCGACCCGATCGGTCCAGGTCAGGGTTGCTGTCTGCGACATCGCCGTCCTCCTCGCTGTGCGCGGCGGGGAGATGACCACGCCGCGCCGTACCGTCCTGGCGCTGCTCGGCGCGCGCTACTGCGCGCTGCCGTTGAGCGGGGCCAGCGAGTCGTCGCCGTCGACGTCCTCGTCGTGGAAACTCACCACGTCACCCTTGGCGGCGGGCGTCCTCGCCGGGCGGACCGCCTTGTAGCCGACATTGCGCACGGTGCCGATCAGCGACTCGTACTCGCTGCCGAGCTTGGCGCGCAGGCGCCGTACGTGCACGTCGACGGTGCGGGTGCCGCCGAAGAAGTCGTAGCCCCACACCTCCTGCAGCAGCTGGGCGCGGGTGAACACCCGGCCCGCGTGCTGGGCGAGGTACTTGAGCAGCTCGAATTCCTTGTAGGTGAGGTCGAGCGGGCGCCCGCGCAGCCGCGCCGTGTAGGTGCCCTCGTCGATCACCAGCTCACCCAGGGTGATCTTGCCCGTGTTCTCCGGGCTGGCCACGCCGCCGTTGCGGCCGACCAGCAGCCGCAGCCGCGCGTCCAGCTCGGCGGGGCCGGTGCCGGGCAGCAGGATGTCGTCCAGGCCCCAGTCCGCGTTGACCGCCACCAGGCCGCCCTCGGTCAGCACCGCGACGACCGGCACCGAGGAACCGGTGCTGCCGAGCAGCCTGCACAGACCGCGCGCGGCGGCCAGATCGGTTCTTGCGTCGACCAGCGCGACATCTGCGCTGCCTGCCTCCAGCAGGGACGACACCTCGGTCGGCGCGGGCCGCACGTTGTGCGCGAGCAGCGACAACGACGGCAGCACCGCATCGGGGTTGGGGTCGGAGGTCAGTAGGAGCAGCTCCACCGGGCTCTCCTCCTATCTCGTTGCTCCGCGGACGACAGCAGCCGCGTAGCTACGTCGCCGAAACACAGGTCAGTCGATTGCAACATTAGCCCCTGAAGGCTGATGACCTCGAACCATGGGCCGAGTCGCGGTGTCGCTGCCGCCGTCCATCCCACTTCCGACCTGACCGGAGGGTGCGACGGAGAAGTACAAGGACGCCCGCCGCTAGGGTGAGCAGCATGCGCAAGCTGATCATCGGGCTGCTGTGCCTGGCCGGGGTGGCGGTGGTGATCGATTTCGGCGCCGCCGCCTACACGGAGTACCACGTATCGCGGCAGCTGCGAGCCGGAGCCGACTTGTCGGCCGACCCCGAAGTGACCATCAAGGGCTTCCCGTTCTTCGCCCAGGCGATGTCGGGCCGCTACGACGACGTGCTGATCCGCGCCCGCAGCATGCGCCCCGACATCCCCGGACAGATCGCGCTCGAGGCCAATCTCTACGGCCTGCACGCCTCGGCGAGTCAGCTGGTCGACGGCACCGCGCGCACCGCGCAGGTCGACCGCGTCGAAGCCAAGATGGCGATCGAGCCGACCGAGCTCGGTCGCCTGTTCGGCATCCCCGACCTGCAGGTACTCGGTCCGCCCGCCGACAAGTCCGACGGCACCGGCGGTTCCGGCGGTTCCGGGCTGACCACCGCGGGCGCCCATGTCCTCAAGGGCTCCCTCCCGGTCGCGCCCAACGGGCGCATCCTCGGGCCCGGCGTCGTCCCGACGAGCAACGCGACCAAGGTCGAGGTGCAGGTCGAAGCCGATCTGCTGCTCGACGGCGACAAGATCCGGATCCAGGCCACCCGCTTCTACACCGACCGCACCTCGACCGCCGATACCCCGGCCTCGACAACCAAGTCCGAGATCCTCGACGTCGATCGGCCCGCCGTGCTCGAGCGCTTCAGCCGTACGATCGATACCAAGGAACTGCCGTTCGGCATCGCCCCCACCGAAGTGGAGGCCAAAGGCGGCCAGATCATCGTCTACGGTGTCGGCCGCTCCCTGACCATCGACCTGGACCGATTGCAGCAAAAATGATCGAACTCGTCATCCTCGCCGCCGTGGTGCTGGCCGCCGTCGCGGTCGGCCTGTTGCTGCGGCGCAATCAGGGCCGCGTCCGCCCGGCCACCCTCGATCCCGAGACCGCGCAGCGCGCCCGCCTGCTCGACGCGGCGGGCGTCACCGGCGCCACCCCGGCGGTGCTGCACTTCTCGGCCGACTGGTGCGGCCCCTGCGACGCGGTCCGCCGGGTCGTCGCGGGCGTCACCGCCGACCTGTCCGAATCCCCGAACGCACCGCGCGACATCGAGATCGACATCGACGCCGACCCCGCGCTGGCAAGGGAACTCAACGTCCTCTCGCTGCCGACGACCTTCGTCTTCGACGCCGAGGGCAAGGAGCGTTTCCGCATCTCCGGCGTGCCGAAGGCGGGCGATCTGCGCACCGCGCTGGAGCCGCTGACAGTGTGATCTAGCCCCCTGTTCAGGGGGGCCGGGACATTTCCCGGGACGACCGGGTAAACTGCTTCTCGTGCAATCCGACCACGAGCTGATGCTCACCCGACGCCGCACAGTTGATCTGTGTCGGCTCGGTGGTTGTTGCTGCCTGTGCCGCTGAACGGTCGGCATCTCTGAACGAGATTCCTGACGCCGACCTATGTCCGCCGCGCGAGTGATCGTCTCGATCCCCCGGCGAACCGGCAGTTCCGAAGTCAACAGACTCAGCGCAGGAGTTCGCACAATGACCACTTCCCTTGATTCCCCACCGCGCGTCGACGTCCGCGGGCCACGTTTCGTGGCCTGGGTGACGACCGGCGTGCTGGTTCTGGTGCTCGTCGCCGCCGCTCTCTCCACCGTCGCCGCCGCGATCCTGATCGGCCTGCAGGCCGTCGTCTTCGCGATCGGCGCGTCGGGCGGCCCTGGCAAGAACCCTTACGGCCGGATCTACGCGGCGTTCATCGCGCCGCGGCTCGGTCCGCCCACCGAGACCGAGCCCGTGCCGCCGCTGCGTTTCGCGCAGCTGCTCGGCTTCGCGTTCGCCGGTCTGTCCCTGCTGGGCTTCGCGCTCGGCTCCCCGATCGTCGGCGCGGTGTTCGCCGGCTTCGCTCTGTTCGCGGCGTTCTTGAACGCGGCGTTCGGGGTCTGCCTGGGCTGCCAGATCTACCCGCTGGTGGCCCGCTTCCGCCGGTCCACTGCCCCGGCATCGAACTGAACCCCTGCAAGTCATCTCTGAAAGGAACAACATGGCTCGCTCCGATGTCCTGGTCTCCGTTGACTGGGCCGAAGAGAACCTCAACGCCCCCGGCGTGGTCTTCGTCGAGGTCGACGAGGACACCTCCGCCTACGAGGGTGGCCACATCGAAGGCGCCATCCGCCTCGACTGGAAGACCGACCTGCAGGATCAGGTTCGCCGCGACTTCGTGAACCAGGAGCAGTTCTCCGACCTGCTCTCGGCGCGCGGTATCGGCAACGACGACACCGTCGTGCTCTACGGCGGCAACAACAACTGGTTCGCGGCGTACGCCTACTGGTACTTCAAGCTGTACGGCCACAACGACGTCAAGCTGCTCAACGGTGGCCGCAAGAAGTGGGAGCTCGACGGTCGTCCGCTCTCGCGTGACGCGGTCTCGCGCCCGGCCACCCAGTACAAGGCCTCGGCGCCCGACAACTCCATCCGCGCGTTCCGCGACGAGGTCATCGCGGCCATCGGCGCCAAGAACCTGGTCGACGTGCGTTCGCCCGACGAGTTCTCCGGCAAGATCCTGGCTCCCGCGCACCTGCCGCAGGAGCAGAGCCAGCGGGCCGGCCACATCCCGACCGCGATCAACGTGCCGTGGAGCAAGGCGGCCAACGAGGACGGCACCTTCCGTACCGACGCCGAGCTCGCCGAGCTGTACAAGGACGCGGGCCTGGACGGCGAGAAGGAGACCATCGCCTACTGCCGCATCGGCGAGCGTTCCTCGCACACCTGGTTCGTGCTGCAGGAGCTGCTCGGCCACCAGAACGTCAAGAACTACGACGGCAGCTGGACCGAATACGGTTCGCTCGTCGGCGTGCCTATCGAGTTGGGAGCGTAATCAATATGTGTGCAGCACCTACCCAGGGTCAGGCCATCCCGGCCGGTGTCGACGTGGAGAAGGAGACGGTCATCACCGGCCGCGTCCTGAGCGCCGACGGTCAGCCGGTGGGCGGCGCGTTCGTGCGTCTGCTCGACGGCAACGGTGATTTCACCGCCGAGGTCGTCGCCTCCGGCACCGGTGACTTCCGCTTCTTCGCCGCGCCGGGTTCGTGGACCCTGCGCGCGCTGTCCTCGTCGGGCAACGGCTCGGCCTCGGTCACCCCCGAGGGCGCGGGCATCCACTCGGTGGACGTCGCGGTCGCGAAGTAAGAAACCTCACAACGGCCCTGGTAGTTCCTGTGCGGGAACTACCAGGGCCGTTTTCGTGTCCACTCACCGGACTCGCTAGACTCCGATTCGTGGTCCTCTTCTTCGAGATTCTCCTTGTCGTCGTGTCGATCCTCATCGGCTGGTTCGGCCTGTACGTCTTCTACCGGCTCTTCACCGAGTCATGAGCGGGCTCGCGAGCGAAGGTTCCGAACCGGCCGAGCGAGCGAGCAACCAAGACGCTCCGGCCGAGCGTCGCAGCGGTGACGAGGCAGTCAACGTCGCCGCCGAACGGGCCAAGGAGACCGGTGTCAGGAACATCGCGGTCCTGGCAGGTCTTCCCCTGCCTACCGACACCGCGAACCTGCGCGAAGGTCCCGACCTGAACCACGCCATGCTGGCGCTGCTGCCGCTGGTCGGCGTGTGGCGCGGCGAGGGCGAAGGCAATCATTCCGCCGACGGTGACTACCGGTTCGGCCAGCAGATCGTCGTCTCGCACGACGGCGGCGACTACCTGGTCTGGGAATCGCAGTCCTGGAAGCTCGACTCCGAGGGCAACTACGAGCGCCCCGATCTGCGCGAGAGCGGCTTCTGGCGCGTCGGCACCGAGGGTGACGACGAGATGCTCGAACTCCTGCTCACCCACAGCAACGGCATCGTCGAGCTGTTCTACGGCACCGCCCGCACCCAGTCCTCCTGGGAACTGGCCACCGACGTGGTGATCCGCAGCCAGTCCGGCGCGGTCCTCGGCGGCGCCAAGCGCCTCTACGGCATCGTCGAAGGCGGCGACCTGGCCTACGTCGAGGAACGAGTAGACGCCGACGGCGCCCTCGAACCCCGCCTCTCGGCCCGCTTGCAGCGCTATATCGGCTGACAGACGCACCGAAGGCCCCGCGCTTGCTGCGCGGGGCCTTCGACGTTCTCCGGAGAAATGGAGCGACCCCCGAGCCGTTCCACTGCGTTCGTGAACGCGATGGTCCCGGTTGGATCGTCCGGGGGCTCGGGGGTCGGGTGACTGCCTGGGATTCGCTCAGCGCACCGCTGGGGAATCTCCCGCAGTGGAGCTGCTAGCGGGCAGCCACCTCACGCATCCGATGAACATACATTCTTCAGACCACCTCCTCTCTTGTGTACTGACGAATCTATCTGCGCGTCGTGAGCTCGGCAATTGATTTTCTCGTCGCGCCGACCTGGGCGGATGCCGGTCAGGGTGCCCGGTGGGTGAGGTGGCAGGCGCCGGTGGGGTCGACGGTGACGACGGTGTCGGCGCGGTGGTCCACCGGGAGCTGGTGGGTGACGACGACGACCGTGCGGTCCGGGTCGACCAGGCCGCTGCCGGCATCGAGCAGATCCCGGAGCAGTTGTTCGCCTTCGGCGGCGGCCAGGTGTTCGGTTGGCTCGTCGAGCAGCAGGGTGGTGGCCGGGGCGACGAGTGCGCGGGCGAGGAGGATGCGTCTGCGCTGTCCGCCCGATACCGCGGCCGCCCCCGCGGTCAGCCCGGTGTGCACGCCGTCGGGCAGGGAGTCGAGCCAGGGGCCGAGTCCGACTGCGCGCAGGGCGGTTTCGGCGTCTTCGACGGTGAGATCACCGCGAGCGACGCGCAGGTTCTCCAGGATCGAGGTGCCGAACAGGTGGGCGTCCTCGGCGAAGAAGGTGACCCCGTCACGGGGAGTGTCGAACAGGCCTGCCCAGGACATGAGCAGGGTCGTCTTGCCCGCACCGCTGGGTCCGATGACGACGATTCGGCGCCCCTCGGGCAGCGGGATACGCGGCAACCTGTACCCCGCGCCGGCGAGCGTTTCGGCGGCCCCGCCCACCCGGCTGCCAGGAACCACCGCGCCACCGCTTGCCCCGGCCACCCCGCTGGTCGCGTGGGTGCGGATCGACTTTCCGGTCGCGCCGGCCGCGGCGGTGCCGCTGGTCTCGCCAGTGCCGCCTGACTCGGCGTCGCTGGCCTCGCCGGACTCGACGGCGCGGAGACGGTGCAGGGCTGCGCGGGAAGTCGTCAGAGTGGTTGCTGCGGCCGGGAGAGCGCCGACGGCTTCGAAGGCCGACAGCGGGACAAGGACGAGGATGGTGAGGGCCATCGGGGTCATGCCGCCGGGCAGTCCACCCGTCGGTCCGTAGGCGGCGATGCCGACCAGCAGGGCGCCCAGTGCGCTGACGCCGATGGACAGCGGGGTCGCGGCGGCGGCCCAGGCGCTGTGTGCGGCGGCGGTGTCCTCGGCTTGCACCGCGCGCCGAGTCGCCTTGTCCGCCTGGGCGAGTGCCGCGTCGAGCTTGCCCGCGACGCGCAGCTCGGCGGCATGGTCGAGCACGGTGACCGCCTCCGCCGTGAACTCCGCGCGGTCGGCGCGCACGGCCTGCTCCGCTTCCCGCGCCGCGACGCCCGACAGCCACGGCGCCACCATCCCCGAAACGGCAAGGGCAACAGCCAGAATCATCGCCGCGGGCACCGAGATGAACGCGATCAGCCCGATCGCCGCGAGTGACAGCACCACCGCCACCGCGACCGGAACAAGAACCCGGACCACCACCGCACCGAGGTCATCGATATCGGCGCCGATCCGCACCAGCAGATCACCCCGCCGCATCTCCCGCAGATCATCACGCCCGCGTTCCGGTGCGTCCGAACCGCCGGACCGGGAACGATCCGCCGAAGTCCCCTGCCACCACCAGATATCCGCGTGCGCGAGCGTGCGATACACCGTCGTCCGCGCCGTGGTCATCGCCCGCAGCGCCACATCGTGGGTGGCCAGCCGCTCCAGATACCGGCACAACCCCCGCGAGATGCCCAGCGCCCGCACCGCGACCACCGCCACACTGAGATACAACACCGGCGGCATCTGCCAGGCCCGCGCGATCAACCACGCCGCCAGCGCGGCCAGCCCGAGCCCACTACCGAGCGCCGCCACACCCCAGGCGATCGCCACCACGACCCGCCACGGCGACAGCGCGAGCAGCTGCCGCATCTCCCGCAGATCCCGCCGCAGCGACCCACCACGCTCGAGCCCGGCTCCAGTCACGACACCGACACCCCCTCCACGCCATCCCTGACGCCGTAGCTTCGAGATTCCGCGCGATCGCTCATCGTCTGTGTGCCGGACCCGCAGTTCGCAGAGCTGCCGTCGGCGCCGAATCTGGTGTCCGGCACCGCATCAGCGGGGGCGTGGTCGTCGACAGAAGGCGTCGTTCGATCGGAGCCGGTACCTTCGGGCCGGTCGGTGGCGGGTGCGGTGCTGCCGGCTACCTGGACGACGACGTCCGCTGCGGCCAGCACCGTCGGCCGGTGGCCGACGACAACGACCGTCGCGCCCGCGGCTGCGAGGGCGCGCAGGGTGGTCAGCACCTGCTGTTCGCTCCGGGAGTCGAGGTGGGCGGTGGGTTCGTCGAGCAGGAGGATGGGGCGGCGGGCGGCCAGCACCCTGGTGAGGGCGAGGCGCTGTCGCTGACCCAGTGACAGGCCGATGCCGCCTTGGCCGACGATCGTGTCCCAGCGATCCTGTAGTTCGTTCAGTACGGTGTCGAAACCTGTTGCGGCGCTGATCTCGTCGAGGTCGGCGGCGGTGGAATGGGCGCCGAGCAGTTCGACATTCTCACGCAGTGTTCCCGGTACCAGCACCGGTCGCTGAGGCAGCCAGGCGATGCGGGCCCACCAGCTGTCCGGGTCGAGCTCGCGGACATCGGTGCCATCGACCAGAACCGCACCGGCATCGGGGGCGACCAGGCCGAGAATCGCTTGCAGCGTGGTCGATTTCCCACATCCGTTCGGCCCGGTCAGTACCGTGACCGCCCCGGGAGCGAGTTCGGCGGTCAGTCGATCCGGCGCATTTCCCGAGCGGGACGCAATCGTCAACCCGCACACGGTGATTCCCGAGTCAGCAGGACCTGGACGGCCGCCGGCCCCCGTAACCCGGCGGCCCGCATCGGCCCTGTCTGTGCTCGCGGACTTCCCTGTCCCCGCCTCCAGCACCGCAAAAGCCTTGTCCCCCGCCGCCATCCCGTCCTGCGCCGCATGGAACTTCTCCCCCACCTGCCGCAGCGGCCAGTACACCTCCGGCGCGAGGATCAACGCGACGAGCCCGGCGTACAAACTCATCTCCCCGTACACCAACCGCAACCCGATGGCGACGGCGATCAGCGCGACACTCAAGGTCGCCAGCGACTCCAGCACCATCGAGGACAGGAACGCGATGCGCAGCGCTCGCATGGTCCGCTGCCGCAGCGAATCACCCAGTGCTCGGACCTGATTCACCATGCTCGGCCCGTCAGCCCCTTCACGGCCGAGGGCACGCAACGTCGGCATGCCGGCGAACAGATCGAGGAGCTGGTCGGACAGGCGGGTGGTCGCGGCGAGAGTCGCTTCGGCGCGGCCCTGGGTGAGCAGGCCGATGAGCACCATGAACAGCGGGATCAGCGGCACCGTGATGATCGCGATCAGCGCCGAGGTCGGATCATGGAAGGCGATGACCACCAACACGATCGGCGGCACCAGACAGGCCAGCAGCAAGGCGGGCAGGTAACCGGTGAACCAGCCGCGCAGGCCGCTCAGTCCGTTGCCGACCACGACCGCGATCTCGGTCCGGCGCGCGTCGAGTTCGCGCGGCGGCAGTTCCGCGCCTGCCCGCAGCACCGCCGATTCGAGCTCGGCGACAACGGTGGCACCGGCCCGGTGCGCCAGCCGCGCCTGCCACCAGCTCGCCGCCGCGCGCACCGCCACGGCGACGGCCAGCCCGATCAATTCCGTTGTCCACGCGCTGAACTCGCGCTTGCCGGGGTCGGTGATGACCGCGGCGAGCACCCGGCCGAGCAGCACGGCGATCACCACGATCGTGGCCGTGATCACCAGCGCGAGCAGCACCGACACCACCAGGTGGGGCCGGGCCGAGCGGGCGTACCGCAGCAGGCGGGGATCGACGGGACGGCGCTTGGCAGTCCGCGGTTCGACGACCGCACCGGCCTGCCGACCGACGACCGACCCGTTCTGCGACCTGCCCGCCCGCACCATCACTCAGTCCTTGCTGGTCAGCGGCAGCCCGGTCGGCGCCGGAATCTGCTCGACGGTCAGCCGCTGACGGAACACCCAGTACGTCCAGCCCTGGTAGACCAGCACGACCGGCGTGGCCAGCAGAGCGGCCCAGCTCATCACCTTCAGCGTGTACGGCGTCGAGGACGCGTTGTAGATGTTCAGGTCGTAGAGCGGGCTGATGGTCGAGGGCAGCACGTTCGGGTACATCGAGCCGACGATGAGCACGGTCGCCGAGATGACCGTCAACGTGGTGCCGACGAAGGCCCAGCCGTCGCGGCCCGCCGCGTTCGCCGCGCCGGTGAGCACCAGACCGAGTACGGCCGTCACCAGCACGGCCCAGGTCCAGCCGGCACCGTAGGCGAGCTGGGTCCACACCCCGAAGCCGCCGACGATCACCGCGGTCGGCACCAGCAGCAGCCGGACGATGCGCTGCGCGTCGGCACGGACCTCGCCGCCGGTCTTGAGCACCAGGAACACCGCGCCGTGCAGGGCGAACAGGATGCCGGTCGTCAGGCCGCCGAGCAGGGCGTAGGGGCTGAGCAGATCCCACACCGAGCCGACGATCTGGCGATCGGAGTTCAGCGGCACACCGCGCACCAGGTTCGCGAACACCCAGCCCCAGGCCAGCGCCGGGATCCAGGAGCCGATCCCGATGCCGATATCGCACCAGGCCCGCCATTTCGGATCGTTGATCTTGGCGCGGTATTCGATCGCGCAGATCCGCAGGATCAGCGCGACCAGCAACAGCAACAGCGCCAGATAGAACCCGGAGAACATGCTCGCGTACCACTCGGGGAACGCCGCGAACATCGCGCCGCCAGCGGTGATCAGCCAGACCTCGTTGGCGTCCCACACCGGGCCGATGGTGTTGAGCACAACGCGCCTGCGGGTGTCGGAGCCCTTGCCGAGGATCGGCATCAGCATGCCGACACCGAAATCGAAGCCCTCCAGCACGAAGTAGCCGGTGAACAGCACGCCGATCAGAACGAACCAGAACTGCTGCAGATCCATCACCGGCTCCTAGTAAGCGAAGGAAAGTTGTTCGACGGCGGGCTCTTCCGGTTTCCGGTGCTCGCCGGTGTCCGGACCGTCGGGGCCGTCGCCGGTGGATGGCCGTGTCGGCTCGTCCGGCCCGGCGACGGTGTACCGGCGGATCAGGTAGAACCACACCACCGCCAGCACGCCGTAGAGCAGCGTGAACACCACCAGCGAGAACACAACCGTCGCGGGTGCGTGGTCGGAGACCGCCTGCTGCACCGTCATCCGGATGTTCGGGTCGCCGGTCGGGTTGGGCACGACAGCCCACGGCTGGCGGCCCATCTCGGTGAACACCCAGCCCGCGGCGTTGGCCAGGAACGGGGTGGGGATCGCGAGCAGGCTCAGCCAGGAGAACCAGCGCTGGTCGGGCACCCTGCCCCCGCGAGTCACCCAGAATCCGGCGAGCAGCAGCAGCACCGAGCCGGCGGCCAGGCCGATCATGGCGCGGAAGGCCCAGTAGGTGACGAACAGGTTCGGCCGGTAGTCGCCGGGCCCGTACTTGACGTTGTAGGTCTGCTGCAGGTCGACGACGCCGTCGAGGGTCACCCCGGTGAACTCGCCCTCGGCCAGGTACGGCAGCACATAGGGCACCTCGAGCACGTGGGTGACGCTGTCGCAGTTGTTGTGCGTGCCGACGGTGAGAATCGAGAAGTCGGGGTCGGTCTGGGTGTGGCACAGCGATTCCGCCGAGGCCATCTTCATCGGCTGCTGCTCGAACATCAGCTTGCCCTGGATGTCACCGGTGAAGATCACCGCGACGCCGGCCAGGGCGACCACCACCAGCGAAAGCCGCGCCACCGGCCGCCACATGACGCGCGCGTCCTCGAGTTTCGCCGGATCACCGCTGCGCGCGTTGCGTACCATCCACCAGCCCGCGATACCCGCGACGAAGGTGCCAGCGGTGAGGAACGCGCCCGCGACGACGTGCGGGAACGCGGCCAGGGTCGTGTTGTTGGTGAGCAGCGCCCAGATGCTTTCCAGCTCAGCGCGTTCGGTCTCGGGGTTGTAGCGCGCGCCGACCGGATGCTGCATGAACGAGTTCGCGGCGACGATGAAGTAGGCCGACGCGTTCACGCCGAAGGCAACGATCCAGATGGTCGCCAGGTGCACGAGTTTCGGTAGCCGGGTCCAGCCGAAGATCCACAGGCCGATGAACGTCGACTCCATGAAGAACGCGATGAGCGCTTCCAGCGCCAGCGGCGCGCCGAAGATGTCGCCGATGAAGCGGGAGTACTCGCTCCAGTTCATCCCGAACTGGAATTCCTGCACGATGCCGGTGGCGACGCCGATGGCGAAGTTGATCAGGAACAGCTTGCCGAAGAATTTGGTGAGCCGGTACCAGTGTTCCTTGCCGGTGATCACCCAGGCGGTCTGCATCCCGGCGATCAGCGGTGCCAGACCGATTGTCAGCGGTACGAAGATGAAGTGATAGACGGTGGTGATACCGAATTGCCACCGGGAGACGTCCACAATGTCCATCCGACCCTCCAGCTTCTACTACGACAAGTCGTAGTAGATCGTACGCCTGGATCGACCCCTGTTGAGCGTGACAACCGCCACGACACGCCAAAAGGTTGCTGCACGATGGATATTACGCGGTCCGGCCGGGGATTCCCGGCGCCGCGGGGGCACGCCCACCCGTGCCCCGCACACGACTCACCAGTCGCCGATGGTCCCCGGCCGTTCGACCCCCAGATTCACCATGTCGATGATCTCCTGCGCATTGTCCGGCGCCGACATGCGCACACCGTCGAGCTGGTTCACCCGCGCGGCCAGCGTGATGCTCGACAGCAGCCAGATGCTGTCGCAGTCGAACAGGTCGGCGGTGAACAGCGACTGGTACTTGCACTCCCAGCCCTGCTTCTCCGCCACCGCGAACAGCGAACGCTGCGTTACCCCGGGCAGCACTCCGCTCTTCGCGGGCGGGGTGATGAGCTGCTTGTCGCGCGCGATCACGACGGTCGAGCGCGGGCCCTCGAGCACCCGGTGCTCGGTGCTGTGGAAGATCACGTCCTCGGCGCCCATCCGCCGCGCGAACCGCAGCGCGGCCATATTGGTCGCGTACGACAGCGTCTTCGCGCCGAGCAGTTGCCACGGCGCCGCCTGCGCGAGGTCGACCGAGATGCCGCGGGCCAGCGACATCACCTTCACGCCTTCGGCGCGGGCCGTGGCGACCCGAGCCGGTACCGGGGAGACGAGCACGTACGCGGTTGGCTTCGGTTCGGTCGGGGTCAGTCCCGCCGGAGCGTCGTATTCGGAATCGCGGCCGCGGGTGTAGATCAGCCGCAGCATGCCTTCCTCTTCCGAACCCCACTCCTTGCACGCCAGCTCGACCGCGGCGCGCCATTTCGACAGCCCCGGCTCCGGCAGCTCCAGCGCCTGCGCGGACCGGCGCAGCCTGGCGAGGTGGAATTCCAGCGCGGTCGCCGTGCCGTCGCGGACCAAAATCGTTTCGAAGACGCCATCACCGCGCAGTGCGCCGATGTCGTCGGCATAAAGCGACGGCGCGTTCGCGTCAGCGACCGCGCCGTCGAGTGTCACAAGTACCCGTTCTCCCATGTGGAGAGCGTAGGCGTTATCGGTCCGTTATGCCTACGGCTGCTCCGAATCGGACGCCCGGCTGCGGCGCGTGTCGGTGGACGCGCCTACAGTGGGTCTTGTGTCGGTGGTCGTCGCCCCCAGTCCTGTTCTCCACACTCCGGGTGCCGTCGCGGGCGCACCTGGCTCCCCGGACGCCGCGGTCGCGTGGCACTACGGTGATCCGTTCGGCGAACAGAAGGCCGCGGCGCAACGCGTCGCGGTGGTCGATCGCTCGCATCGCGCCGTCGCCAGGATCACCGGCGCCGAGCGTCTGAGCTGGCTACACACCATCACCAGCCAGCACATCGCCGCACTGCCCGACGGGCACAGCGCCGAGAATCTCGACCTCGATCTCAACGGCCGCGTGCTGCACCACTTCGTGCTCACCGATCTCGACGGCACCGTCTGGCTCGACACCGAGGCCGAGCGCGGCGCGGAGCTGGTCGCGTTCCTGCAGAAGATGGTCTTCTGGGCCGATGCCAAGCCCGAGCCCGCACCCGACTACGCCGTGCTGAGCCTGCTCGGCCCGCAGGTGAGCACGCTGCTCGACGCGCTCGGCATCGCCGCGCTGCCCGAGGTCTACGCCGCCGTCGCGCTGCCGGGTGGCGGCTTCCTGCGGCGCATGCCGTGGCCCAGCGCCGATTCCTTCGACCTCGTCATCCCCCGCGCCGAGCTCACCTCCTGGTGGACCAAGCTCACCCAGGCCGGCGCCGCGCCCGCGGGCATGTGGGCCTTCGAAGCACTGCGCGTGGCCGAACTGCGGCCCCGGATCGGCGTCGACACCGACGAGCGCACCATCCCGCACGAAGCCCGCTGGATCGGCGGCGTCGACGAGCACGGCGCGGTGCACCTGAACAAGGGCTGCTACCGCGGGCAGGAGACGGTCGCCCGGGTGCACAACCTCGGCAAGCCGCCGCGCAACCTGGTGTTGCTGCACCTGGACGGCTCGGCCGACGAGCGCCCGGCCACCGGCGCCGACGTCACCGCGGGTGGCCGCACGGTCGGCAGGCTCGGCACGGTCGTCGACCACTACGAACTCGGCCCGATCGCGCTGGCCCTGATCAAGCGGTCGGTCCCCGCGGGCACCGAACTGGTGGTCGGCAGCATGGCCGCCGCCATCGACCCCGACTCGATCCCCGCCGACGATGTCGTGCAGCCGGGCCGGGCCGCCGTCGACCGGCTGCGCGGGCGATGAGCCGCCCGATCCTGCGCGTCGGTGACACCGGCCGGGTGGAGGCCGTGTGCGTCGTGCACGCCGAGCTCGAGGTCCGCACCCGCGTCGGGCGGACCGCCATCGATAAGCGTCCCGTCGACGGTCGCGTCGCGGTGCGTGCCCTCGGCCTGGCAGGCGATCACGTCTGCGACACCGTCAACCACGGCGGCGTGCACCAGGCCGTCTACGCCTACGACGAGGAGGACGCCCACCGCTGGGCCGGTGAACTCGACCGCGAGCTGCCCGCTGGCTGGTTCGGCGAGAACCTGCGCCTGAGCGGGCTGCCGATCAGCGACGCGGTGCTCGGCGCGCACGTCACGATCGGTGACACCCTGCTCGAGGTCAGCGCGCCCCGCGTCCCCTGCTCGACCTTCCAGCAGTGGGCGGGCGAGCGCCAGTGGGTGAAGCGCTTCACGCTCCAGTCCGACACCGGCGCCTACTTCCGGGTGCTCACCGAGGGCACGGTCGGTGCGGGCGACGAGGTCCGCGTGGTGCACGTGCCCGACCACGGCATCACCGTGCGCGACGTGTTCACCGGCGCCGACCCCGCGCTGCTGGAACGGCTGCGCACCGAGGAGCCGAGCATCTCCGACGACATCCGCATGCAGATCGACCGGCACACCAGAACCCGCACCGACGTCCCCCTGGAGGTCCGGCCATGAGTCTGGAACTGGTCGAGGTGGTTCGCTCGGGATTTCGTGAGTGCGTGCACCGCGGCTCGGTCGTCGTGCTCGACGCCGACGGCACGCCCACCCTCGAGCTCGGCGAGGTGCACGGCCCGATCTTCCCGCGTTCCACCAACAAGCCGATGCAGGCATTGGCCCTGCTACGCAACGGTTTCGACCCCGTCGATGACGACGAACTCGCCGTCGCCACCGCATCGCACTTCGGCGAGCCCGACCACATCGCCCTGGTCCGCAGACTGCTCGACCGCTACGGCTTCGCCCCCTCCGACCTCGCCTGCCCACCCGACCTGCCCTTCGAGGACCGCGCCCGCGCCGCCGCGCTCACCGGCTCCGGCCCGAGCCCGCTCTACATGAACTGCTCGGGCAAACACGCGGCGATGCTCGCGACCTGCGTGATCAACGACTGGCCGCGCACCGGATATCTCGACGTCGAGCACCCCCTGCAGCAGGCGGTGCTCGCCACGATCGCCGACGTCACCGGCGAACCGGAAACCGACCTCGGCATCGACGGCTGCGGCCTGCCGATCGTGCCCGTCTCACTCGTCAACCTCGCGCGCGCCTTCGCCGGCTTCACCACGGCCGACACCGGCACCGCGCCGCGCCGGATCGCCGATGCCGTTCGGGCGAATCCGCGAGTGATTTCGGGCACGAAGGGCCCGGACCTGCTGGCCATGGCGGCCACCCCCGGCCTGTTCTGCAAGATCGGCGCGGACGGTGTGCACGCGGGTGCGCTGCCCGACGGAAGGGCCTTCGCGTACAAGATCGACGATGGTCACGACCGTGCCCGGATGCCCTTGACGCTGGCGATTCTGCGCAGGCTCGGGGTCGATTGGACCGACGAGCACACCGACCTCGCGGCCACCGCGGTCCTCGGCGGCGACGCCAGAGTCGGTGTGATCCGCGCGATCCCGGGGGTTCTCTGAGACGGGGTGCGCTCGGCGAAGAAGGGGCAAACGGCACCGGTTCGGTAGTTCTTCACCCACTCCTGGAAGCGCGACCGCCTGACACACGCTAAAGTGTCTGTCAGGAAGAGTATTAATTCGAACGGGGCCGCCAACAAACCCCAGGCCGCCCCGCAGTGACGCGAGGGGGTCAGCCATGGGCCGTGGCCGGGCTAAGGCAAAGCAGACCAAAGTCGCACGTGAGCTCAAGTACAGCTCCGCGCCGACCGACTTCGCGAGCCTTCAGCGCGAGCTGTCGGATAGCACTCCGCTCCACTCCCAACCAAGGAGTGGCGGCGTGATTTCCGACGAGCACGACGCAGACGATTCGCCGTCCCGTTGGAACAACGAGGACGACGACTACGACAGCTGGCGTCGCTGACCGAACGCCGGTGAAGGGGGAGGCCACGACGGCCTCCCCCTTCAACCGTTGTTCCGGCAGCGACCCAGGCTCGCAGCAGTACGGCGAACATCCGAATACACGACGAGCGTCCTGTGCACACACAGGACGCTCGTCGTGTTCGCCGCCTCGAGGCCCCGACCACCCCGAGCCGACCGGCACTGACCCCTTCGGTCAGGTTTAGCCGTTCCCGCGGCGCGCAAACCACCACAAACACGTGAGCCGGGCCGCAGCAGCGACCCGGCTCACGGTGTGCAGGCTGTAGTGCGTCAGAACCTGGGGTGGTCACCCAGCAGGACGGCACGCGGCGCGCCGGCGTCGGCGGCCTTCTTGACCTGGCCCAGGGTCCAGCAGTCGATGTGGCGGGCGGTGAGCACCGCCAGCGCGCGGTCGGCGTCCTCGGGCGCGACGATCGCGACCATGCCGACACCCATGTTGAACGTCTTCTCCATCTCGGCCCGCTCGACGCGACCGCGCTGGGCGATCATCTTGAACACCGGCGCCGGGTTCCAGGTGCCACGGTCCAGCTCGGCGACCAAGCCCGCGGGCAGCACGCGCGCCAGGTTGGCGGCCAGACCGCCACCGGTGACGTGCGAGAAGGTACGCACATCGGTCTCGGCGATCAGCGCCAGGCAGTCCTTGGCGTAGATGCGGGTCGGCTCGAGCAGTTCCTCACCGAGGGTGCGGCCGAACTCCTCGACGTAGCCGGTCAGCGACATCCGGTCGATGTCGAGCAGGACCTTGCGGGCCAGGCTGTAGCCGTTGGAGTGCAGGCCGGAGGAGCCCATCGCGATGACGACGTCACCGGGGCGCACCCGGTCGGGGCCGAGCACCGAATCGGCCTCGACGACACCGACGCCGGTGGCGGACAGGTCGTAGTCGTCCGGGTCCATCAGGCCTGGGTGCTCGGCGGTCTCGCCGCCGAGCAGCGCGCAGCCCGCCTTGATGCAGCCCTCGGCGATGCCGGAGACCAGCTCGGCGACCTTCTCCGGGATGACCTTGCCGATGGCGATGTAGTCCTGCAGGAACAGCGGCTCGGCGCCACAGACCACCAGGTCGTCGACGACCATGGCGACCAGGTCGAGGCCGACGGTGTCGTGCTTGTCCAGCGCCTGGGCGACGGCGATCTTGGTGCCGACGCCGTCGGTGGACGCGGCGAGCAGCGGCTCCCGGTATCCGCCCTTGAGCGCGAACAGACCGGCGAAGCCGCCGATGCCGCCCTGCACCTCGGGCCGGCTGGCCTTCTTCGCCAATGGTCCGAACAATTCGACGGCGCGGTCACCGGCTTCGATGCTCACGCCTGCCGCAGCGTAGGAAGCGCCTGCACCGCTGGGTGTCTGTTCAGTCATTGTGGGGGAAAGCTCCAAACCGAATCGGCGGATAGATGCCTAGTAACTCTAAGTGATCCGCCGGTTCAGCTGTCGTGCGGCTCCTAGCTCATTGTTCCAGCTCGGTGGCCGATGCAGGCGATTTGCGGCGGTCGGCCGCGTTCTCGGCCCGGCGGGCACGCTGTTGCACCGGGTCGGGGACCGGAACAGCGGCGACGAGGCGACGGGTGTACTCGTGCCGCGGGTTGCGCAGAATCTGCTCGTTGTCGCCTTCCTCGACGCAGGTTCCGTCGCGAAGCACCATGATCCGATCGGCGAGCTGGTCGACGACGGCGAGGTCGTGGCTGATGAACAGACACGCCCACCCCCAGCCGCGCTGCAGATCGGCGAACAGTTCGAGCACCGCCGCCTGCACCGAGACGTCGAGCGCGCTCGTCGGTTCGTCGGCCACGAGCAGGTCGGGGTCGAGGACCAGCGCTCTGGCCAGGCTCACCCGTTGCCGCTGGCCGCCCGACAGCTCGTGCGGATAACGGTCCTCGGTGCCGGCGGGCAGCCGCACGTCGTCGAGCATGTGCCTGACCCGCTCGCGGATGCTCGCGCGATCACCGATGCCGTGCACGACGAGCGGTTCGGCCACGCACTCGCCGACGGTCAGGCGCGGGTTCAGCGACCCGGCCGGGTCCTGGAACACGAAACCGAAGCGCCGCCGGATCGGCCGCAGCTTGCGCTGGGACAACTCGGCGATGTCCTGCCCGCGGATCAGCACCCGCCCCGAGGTCGGCCGCTGCAGCGCCGCCACGCACCGCCCGATGGTCGACTTGCCCGACCCGGACTCACCGACAAGGCCGAGGGTCTCCCCCGGCCGGATCCGCAGGCTGACCCCGTCGACGGCCCGGAACGCGGGCCGCCCGAACGGTCCGGGGAACTGCACGACCAGATCGCTGACGTCGAGCACCGGCTCGGCCTCCTGGTCGATCACAGGCCGCTCGATGGTCGCCGACCCCAGGTGCGGAACGGCGTCGAGCAGCGCCCTGGTGTACTCGGCGCGCGGACTCGCGAACAGCTCGTGCACCGGTGCCTGCTCGACGACCTCACCCGCCCGCATCACCACCACCCGGTCGGCCAGGTCGGCCACGACACCCATGTTGTGGGTGATCAGCACGATCGCACTGCCCAGCCGGTCGCGCAGATCGCGCAGCAGTTCCAGGATCTCGGCCTGCACCGTCACGTCCAGCGCCGTGGTCGGCTCGTCGGCGATGATCACCTTCGGTTCGCACGCGATGGCGATGGCGATCATCACGCGCTGCTTCTGCCCGCCGGAGAGCTGATGCGGGTAGTAGTCGACCCGGTGTTCCGGATCGGGCAGCCCGACCGTGCGCAACAGCTCGATCGCCTTGGCGCGCGCGGCTTTCCGGCTCATCCCCCCGTGCGCGCGCAATGCTTCGCAGATCTGGAAGCCCGCGGTGAACAGCGGGTCGAGCGCGCGGGCTGGTTCCTGGAAGATCATCGAGACCTCGCCGCCACGCAACGCGGTCAGCTGCTTTTCGGTCATCGCGGTCACCGCGCGGTCACCGATGCTGACCAGCCCGCGCACCTGCGCGGTGTGCGGCAGCAGCCCGATCGCGGTGCGCGAGCTCACCGATTTCCCCGAGCCGGACTCGCCGACGATGGCGAGCACCTCGCCGGGGAACACCTCGTAGGACACGGTGCGCACGGCCGCGACGGGCCCGCTGTCGGTCGCGAAGGTCACCGACAATCCGGCGACCGACAGTGCGGGCGTGCGGGTTTCAGTCATCGACCGTCTCCTTCTCTTCGGCCGTGGTGACCGCCCTGCGCGTCCGCAACAGCGGGTTCAGCGTCTCGTCGATGCTCTCCCCGACCAGCGTCATCCCGAGGACGACGAGCACGATCGCGGTGCCGGGGAAGATGGAGGTCCACCAGATCCCGTTGGACACATCGTTGAGCGCCTTGTTCAGGTCGTAACCCCATTCGGCCGCCTGGGTCGGTTCGATGCCGAACCCGAGGAAGCCGAGCGCGGCCAGCGTGAGGATGGCGTCGGCGGCATTGATGGTGATGATCACCGGCAGCGACCCGGTGACATTGGACAGGATGTGCCGGAACATGATTCGCGCGGTCGACGCACCGGTGACCCGCGCCGCGTCCACATACGGTTCGGTCTTCACCGCCACGGTCGCATTGCGGACGACCCGGAAGTATTGCGGCACATACACAACCGTGATCGCGATGGCCGCCGACAGCATCCCGCCGAGACTGCTCGACGTCCCGCCCGCGACGACGATCGACACGACGATGGCCAGCAGCAGCGACGGGAACGCGTAGATGGCGTCCATGACCAGCACCAGCACCCGGTCCACCCACCGCCCGACGTACCCGGACAGCAGCCCGAGCGGCACGCCGACCAGCAGCGAGAGCACCACCGCGATCACGATCACCAGTAACGCGGTCCGCGCGCCGAACAGCACCCGGGAGAACACGTCCTCGCTGCGCACCGAGGTACCGAACCAGTGCTCGGCCGACGGCGGCTGCTGCGATACGAAAGCCACACCGTCGGAAGAGTTCTGGGCGAGGCCGTAGGGCGCGAGCAGCGGTGCGAACACCGCGACGAGCACGAACACCGCGACCAGAACCAGCCCCGTGATGAGCGTGACCCGTTGCAGCCCGGCCGTCTTCGCCAGAAGGCCGGCACCCGGCAGGCGCCGCCGTTTGCCCGTTGCCGTGCTCATCAGAACCTCACCCTCGGGTCGATCAGCGCGACGATCGCGTCGACGACGAAGCTCATCACCGCGACCACCAGCGCGATGAACGCGACAATGCCCTGCACCGCGATGAAATCGCGCGCCCGCAGATACTCGGCGAGCTGATAGCCGAGGCCCTTCCACTCGAAGGTGGTCTCGGTGAGCACCGCGCCGCCGAGCATCATCGCGATGCACATGCCCATCACCGTGATGATCGGGATCAGCGCGTTGCGCACCGCGTGCCGCCCGGTGACCACGCGCGAGGACAACCCGCGCGCCCGCGCCGCCTCGACGAAATCACTGCGCAGCGTCTGGATCAGGTTGACCCGCACCAGCCGCAGGAAGATGCCGCCGGTGAGCAGTCCGAGGGCCAGCGCGGGCAGCACCGCGTGTTCGAGCACGTCGAGCACATAGGACGGTTCGCCGTAGAGGATCGCGTCGACGATCAGGATGTTCGTCTTCGGCGAGACATGTTGCAGCGCGAGCTCGACATCGGTGCTGGCCCGCCCGCCGACCGGGAGCCAGCCGAGCCACACCGAGAAGATCAGCTTGAACAGCATGCCGACGAAGAACACCGGGGCCGCGTAGGCCAGCACCGCCGAGAACCGCAGCACCGCGTCCGAGGTCGAATCCCGGTGTGTCGCCGCGTATCTGCCCAGCGGAACGCCGACGGCGAAGGCGACGACCAGCCCCCAGAACACCAGCTCGAACGTGGCAGCGCCGTAGGTGATCACCACCTCGCTGATCGCCTGGTTGTCCTGGGTCCGACCGAAATCACCGTGCAGGAATCCGGTGATGTACTCCCAATATTGGGCCAGGATCGGCCGATTCAGCCCGGCCGCTTCCTTGCGCTGTTCGATCTGCTCCTGGGTGAGCCGGCCACCCATGGCCGCGCTGATCGGGTCGCCGATCACCCGCATCAGGAAGAACACCACCGTCACCAGCAACCACGCGGTCGGCAGAATCAGCAGCAGCCGAATCAGCAGGTACCGCAGCAAAGCCACCTGGCGGGAACCCCCGCCGCGCATCCACCCGAAACGCCGCGCCCGGATCACCGATCCGGGCGCAGCGGGTACGTCACTCACTTGCTCAGTACCGTGAACCGGAACTTGAAGGATCCGTCGAGGGTCTGCTCGACACCGGCGACGCCGGGCTTGGACACCGCGACCTGCTTCCCCGAGAGCAGCGGCAGCGTCGGCAGATGGTTCTGCGCCAGGTCGGTCTGGATCTTGCGCAGCAGCTCGACTCGCTTGGCCGGATCGGATTCGGTGGTCTCGGCGATCAGCTGGGCGTTGATGCCGGGGTTCTCGAAGTGCGACTGCAGGAAGTTGTTCGGCCCGAAGAACGGCGAGAGGTAGTTGTCGGCGTCCGGGAAGTCGGGGAACCAGCCGAACTGGTACATCGGGTAGCCGTCGGAGGCACGTTCCTTCTGGTAGGTGACCCATTCGGTGGACTGCAGGTTCACCTTGAACAGGCCCGACGCCTCGAGCTGCGACTTGACCGCGGCGTACTCCTCCGAGGAGCTGGAGCCGTAGTGGTCGGGGTTGTACTGCAGGTTCAGCGTCACCGGGGTGGCCACGCCCGCGTCGGCCAGGAACTTCGCGGCGAGGGTCTTGTCCGGCTTGGCGCCGTAGAGCTCCTTCAACGGCTCGGCCGCGCCCGTCATGCCTTGCGGCACATAGCCGTACGCGGGCTGATAGGTGTTCTTGTACACCGAGGAGGCCAGCGCTTCCCGATCCACCGAGGACGCGAGCGCCTTGCGCACGGCCAGCTTCTGCTCGGGGGTGTTGCCCGGCATGGTGTTCATGTTGAACACGATGTAGCGCAGTTCGCCGCCGGGTCCGTCGGTGACCTTCACCTTGGAATCGGCACGGAGCGAATCGATGTCGGTGGGCGTGAACGAGCGGTAGCCGACGTCGATGGCGCCGTTCTGCAGGTCCAGCTTCAGGTTGTCGGAGGTGGCGTAGTACTTGGTCGAGACCGTGGTGTTCTTCGGCGTGCCGAGGATGCCCTGGTAGGCGGGGTTGGCCTGGTACTCGACCAGCTTGTTCTTGTCGTAGCTGGTGATCGTGTAGGGTCCCGAATAGCCCTTCGCCGCAACGACTTCCTCGTCGGTGGCCACCTTGTCGGCCGAGAACACCTTCTCGTCGACGATCGGGCCCGCCTGGGTCGGCAGGATGGTCGGGAAGGTCTGGTCGTTGGCGACCTTCAGCGTGAACGCGACGGTGAGATCGTCGACCACATCGGTCTTGTCGAGATTGCCGAGCAGCGAGGCGGGACCGTGCGGATCGTTGATCTTCAGCATCCGGTCGAAGGAGAACTTGACGCTCTTGGCGGTCAACGGATTTCCGTTGGCGAATGTCAGCCCGGATTTGATCTTGCACGTGTACACGGTTGGCGCGGTGAACTCGCACTTCTCCGCCGCATCGGGCTTGGGCGTGGTGTCGCCCGGCGCGAAATTCAGCAGATACGAATAGATCTGATTCTCCACCAGCAGCGAGCCGTTGTCGTAGGCGGCGGCCGGGTCGAGCGAGAAGATCTTGTCCGTGGTGCCGACGACCAGCCCCGCACCGGACCCTGCCTCATCGGTGCGGCCCGAACCACAGCCTGCCAGCGCGGCGGCGACGACAGCCGCGACACCCACTGCGGCAACTTGTTTCGCGCGATTCTTGCGAACGCTCAGTGCACTGTTCAACATCAGGTCCCATTCTCGAACGCCACGCCGTCGCCGCACCCGGATCACAGGTGCGACGACAACACGGTGAGCTAGCGATATAACGGGGGACCGTACAGGCGAACCATTACCGCCCAGTATCAATTCGTGCGAATAATTGCTCGGATGTTATGAACTAATCTTACGAAATTATCGGTTACCGGAATTCCTTACGTACACAACACAAAAAGGGCCGATCAGGTTTATCCTGACCGGCCCCTCCTGGTGACGATGCGGCGCTACGGCCTGCTCAGCGCATCGGCGTTGACGTTCTCGGCGAGCAGCTTGGCCTCCGGCTTGCCCGAGAGCATCCCCTCGAGCACGTTCTTGCCGATGGCGGCCTCCTGCGGCAGCGGGATCGGGTAGTCGCCGGTGAAGCAGGCGGTGCACAGCCTGCTGGCCGGCTGCTCGGTGGCGGAGATCATGCCCTCGGTGGAGATGTAGCCGAGGGTGTCGGCGCCGATCGAGCGGCGCACGTTCTCGACCATGTCGTCGTAGCTGTCGTCGGCGCCCGCGCCGTTGGCGATCAGCTCCGCGCGCGAGGCGAAGTCGATGCCGTAGAAGCAGGGCCACTTCACCGGCGGCGAGGCGATCCGGACGTGGATCTCGAGCGCACCGGCCTCGCGCAGCATGCGGATCAGCGCGCGCTGGGTGTTGCCGCGCACGATCGAGTCGTCGACGACGATGAGCCGCTTGCCGCGGATGACCTCGCGCAGCGGGTTGAGCTTGAGCCGGATACCGAGCTGGCGGATGGTCTGGCTCGGCTGGATGAAGGTGCGGCCCACGTACGCGTTCTTCATCAGGCCCTGGCCGTAGGGGATGCCGGAGCCCTGCGCGTACCCGACCGCGGCGGGCGTGCCCGACTCGGGCACCGGGATCACCAAATCGGCGTCGACCGGGCTCTCCTTGGCCAGCTTGCGGCCGATCTCCACGCGGGTCGAGTGCACCGAACGTCCGGCGATCGTGGTGTCGGGGCGAGCCAGGTACACGTACTCGAAGACGCAGCCCTTGGGCTCGGGGTTGGCGAAGCGCATCGAGCGCACGCCGTCGGAGTCGATCGCGAGCAGCTCGCCCGGCTCGATCTCACGGACGAACGCGGCGCCGACGATGTCGAGTGCGGCGGTCTCGGAGGCGACGACCCAGCCCCGGTCGAGCCTGCCGAGCACCAGCGGGCGCACGCCGTGCGGGTCACGCGCGGCGTAGAGGGTGTGCTCGTCCATGAAGGTCAGGCAGAACGCGCCGCGCAGCTGCGGCAGCAGTTCCATCGCGGCCTGCTCGATGCTCGAGTCCGCCGCGGCGTGCGCCAACAGGGCGGTGACGATGTCGGAGTCGGAGGTCGCGCCGGTCATCTGCGGGCGGCCGTCGATCACGCCTGCCCCGATCAGGCCGAGTTCGCGTGCGCGCCCGGCCAATTCGGCGGTATTGACGAGGTTGCCGTTGTGGCCGAGCGCCAGGCCGGAGCCGACGGCGGTGGTGCGGAAGATCGGCTGCGCGTTCTCCCAGGTGACGCCACCGGTGGTGGAGTAGCGACAATGTCCGACGGCGATATGACCTGGCATCGCGCCGAGGGTCTGCTCGTCGAAGACCTGACTGACCAGGCCGAGATCCTTGAAGACCAGGATCTGGGAGCCGTCGGAGACGGCGATACCGGCCGCCTCCTGCCCGCGATGCTGCAGGGCGTACAGGCCGTAGTAGGTGAGCTTGGCTACGTCCTCGTCGGGAGCCCAGACGCCGAAAACGCCACACTCCTCGCGGGGCTCGTTCTCGGGCTCGTTGGGGTCATTCACCGTTTGCTCCCTGTTCGGGCGGGCTGGGGGCACCCGTCATTCTACGGGTGAATAGGGACGCGTTGTACGCGCGCTCGCATCCCGGCAGCAATCTCCTGTTCGCGTACCCACCGATCAGCCGTCGTGAGCTGTTACCGTGCGCAAGGTGACAACGGACGACAGCGGGCACGAAGCAGCCGGTGATGCCGGTTCGGGTAGTGAAAACGCCGGCTCGGCGCGGAAAGATTCCACCCAGGCACCGGCGGCGGAAGCGATATTCGCCACACCCGCGTCCGATCGGCGTCACTGGTCCCACATCGTGGTCATCCCCACGCTGGTGCTCACGGCGCTGACCGCGCTGCTCGGCGTGATGTACCTCGGCTATGTCGCCGATCCGGAGGAGAACCTGCACGATTTCCCGATCGCGCTGGTCAACCTGGATGTCGGCGATGTCACCGGCTCCGGCGACCAGCAGAAGCGGGTCGACTACGGCAAGCAGGTCGCCGACGGGCTGGTCGCGAACGTGCCCGCCGACAAGGTGAATCTGCGCGTCGTCGGCAAGGCGGAGTCCGAACAGTTGCTGCGCAACGCGCAGGTCTACGGCGCCATCGTCATCCCCGGCGACTTCAGCAAACGTCTGGGCATTCTCGGCACGGGCAGCATCGTGCCCGGCGAGATGGAACGGCCGATCATCACCCTGCAGACCAACCCGGGGATGGGCGCGTTCGGCGTGCAGATCGTGCACCGCATCGGCGACCAGGCGCTGGCCGAGGTGAACAAGCAAGTCGGCACCCAACTGACCGACCAGGTGAAGGCCACCCTCGCGCAGACACCGGAGGGCGCGCCGGCGCCCCAGGTGTCCGGCGCGGCGACGCTCACCTTGGAGAGCCCGGTCGAGGTGGTGTCCCAGCAGTTCCGGCCGCTGCCCAGCGGCTCCGGCGAGGGCTTGACCGCGTTCTTCTACGCCCTGCTCCTGCTACTGGCGGGCATGGTCGGCGCGATGGTGATCCACACGATGGTCGACGCCCAGCTCGGCTTCGTCCCCACCGAATACGGCCCCTGGTTCGTCCACTACCCGACGGCCTCGATCTCTCGCTTCCACACCCTGCTCCTCAAATGGGGTGTGATGACGCTGGCCTCGGTGGTCATCTCGGGAGTCTTCATGCTCGCGGCGAACATCGTCGGCATGCCCATCGGCAACCCACTCGCGCTGTACCTGTTCTCGGTCCTGGCGATGATCGCGGTCGGCTGGACCGGCCTGATGACCCTCGCCGCCTTCGGCAGCGCGGGCCTGCTGGTGAACCTCATCCTGTTCGTCATCCTCGGCCTGCCCTCCTCCGGCGGCACCGTCCCGATCGAAGCCATCCCACCCCACATGGCCTGGCTCGCCGAATTCGAGCCGATGCACCAGGTCTTCCTCGGCACCCGCTCCATCCTCTACTTCGAAGCCAACTACGAAGCAGGCCTCGACCGCGGGATCTGGATGTCCCTACTCGGCATCGCGATCGCCGTCGTCGGCGGCGTCACCATCACCCGCTACTACGACTACAAAGGCCTGCACCGCAAGAACTCCGATGCCTGAGCGGACCCGCCTCGTGTACTGGCGGGCCGCCACTGTGGCCGTTCCGGCAGGAGCTGTCATCGGAGTTGCGCTCTTTGCATTGTCAGCGGCCATCATCGACGGAAACTTGGGAATCGCCACCGGCCTACTCGCCTCTACGCTGGTGGTCGGATTCGCCGGCCTGATGCTGCGGATGTACAGGCGAAAATATGCCCGCTCGTCAGAATCGTTCGGGCCAGAAAGCTTCGTAACGTCGGCGGTCGGCTTGGCCTGCATCAGCCTCCCGTACACCGTCTCAGCCGCGCGCGCAGCGTGGTGGCTGATCGTCCTCCCGCTCGTCCTCGGCGGCACCTTCGTCATCCTCGGCGAGACCGTCACCGACAAGTGGTCTACATCTTTCACGCGTGCCGGCGTGGGCCTGCTAGTAGCTTTCGCAGGTTTCGCGCTATCGCTGATCGGCCTACTCTTGACGATCGCGATCGCATCGGTGTTTCGGCACTGAACTGATCAGGCCAGACCGAGCGGGCATCACCGATCGGCGACTTCGCGGGCCGGGGCTCACTCGTCTGCGTGAACCGGCGCCACCGCTATTGGCAAGCCGAAATAGCGTGGCTCAGTGGCGCATTCGCGCTAACGTGGCGGTCGATGAGACGTGCGACAGCCTTGATCTCGATCCCCGCGGCGGCACTGATCGTCGCCTGCCAGGCGCCCGACGACACCACTCCACCCGGCCCGCCGCCGCTCGTCGCGGCATGCGCGGGTGATCTGCCGACCGGGCCGCAGACGATCGCCGGATTCGACCTCGCGAGGTTCATGGCGGACACCCGGCTGCCGTCGGGTGTCCGGGTGGCCGCCGGCGAATTGGCGTTCTCGCCAGGGCTGCCAGGAATGGTCGACCTGTCCCTCGACCTCTGTCTGCCGGGTACCCCGACTTTGGACGATCTGCTCTCCGTGGCCACCGGACTGGCGCAGGACCTCAAAGCCGACGAACTGGGAACGCGAACCGCCGCACTGTCCATCTCCTGCGTGTGCCCACACCTGCCGGGACGCACCGCGGTGCGCGACCAGGACTTCCAACTCCATCCATGGGATGGCACGCCGTCCGCGGAGGCCGAGCGCATGAACTGGGAAACATCGGGCGGCTAGATCCCTATCCCGTCAATGCCACGATCGGCAGCCATCCGGCGATCTCCCCCGCCCGCATCCCCGACACCGACAGCGCACCGGACTCCACCGCCGCATCGAAGTCCAGCAGCCCCGTGGCCAGCAACAACCAGGTTCGCGGATCGGTCTCCACCACGTTCGGCGGCGTGCCCCTGGTATGCCGCGGCCCCTCGATGCACTGCACCGCCACGAACGGCGGCACCCGCACCTCCACCGAATGCCCCGGCGCATCCGCGGCCAGCGCCCTGGCCGTCCCCCGCACCGCCGCCGCGACCTCGGCCCGCCCGGGCGCCCCCACCGTCGCGTCCCGCAACCACTCCCCCACAGCCCACACCGCCGCCCGCACCTGCGCGGGATCGACCACATTCCGTCCTGCCATACCCACGACGCTACCGACCCCCGGCATCTCAGCCGAGTTGCCTGCTGGGCGCATGATCACCAGGCGATGAGGGATTTTCGCTCTCGGGCGATGGTGACGTGAGGGCCTGGTGATCAATCGTCCAGAATCGTGCGGACCGTCAGCACGCTCTCCGGGCAGGCATCGGCCACCACGTCACCGCGAAACTACGGATCGACCCGGTCGAGTGGGTCAGCCTCGTCCGGCCCGCAAGGCGTCGATGCGCAAGTCGAGGTACTCGCGCATCATCTGGCGGGCGTCGGCGCCGCCGAGGAGAGCCAGGCGTTTGGTGTGGGCGAGCAGGAGCAGGCCGGAGAGGTGGGCCAGGACGTCGGCGGTGATGACGCGGGCTCGCTCCTCGGTGGCGCCGAGTTCCATCGTTGCCGACACGATCGGGGCGAGGCCGGACAGCATGGCCGCGTTGAGGCCTGCGTTCAGTTCGGCGCCGAGGCCGTGGGGGCGGATGCCGCCGCGGAAGAGGTAGAAGCCCAGGTCGAGGTCGCGGGGGTTGCCGTCGTAGAAGTCGAAGAAGGCCAGGCCCGCGGCGCGGAAGCGGGCGGCGGGGTCGTCGAGGACGGTCACCGCGGCTACCTCGGCCGAGAGTCGTTCCAGGGATTCGCCGAGCAGGGCGGCGTAGATGTGTTCCTTGCTCGGGAAGTACGCGTAGAGGGCGCCGGGGGTGTAGCCGGCCGCGGTGGCGATGGCCCGGATATTGGCCGCGTCGACGCCGTCTTCCTCGAAGATCGTCCTGGCCGCGCGCAGGATGATCGCGCGTTTCGCCTCGGCGATCTCGTCTCGACGCCCCGCCCGGCTCGATTCGGCCACTGGTCCCCACTTCCCTTCGATCGGGGCCTCACGCTACATTCTGAACAACGTTCAGCACAGTAAACAATGTTCAGGAGGTGTCATGCCGAGCTCCACCGAACCGCTGGAACCGACGACGCTGCGGCTGCGCGGCTGCGACGGTCTCACCCTGGTCGCCGACAGTTTCGGTGTGCCAGGCGGCCCGCTGGTCGTGATGCTGCACGGCGGCGGGCAGAACCGGCATTCGTGGAAGCGCACCGGTCGAGCGCTGGCGGCGGCGGGCATGCACGTCGTCGCGGTGGACGCGCGCGGCCACGGTGACAGCGACTGGTCGCCGACGCGCGACTACACCCGCGAAGCGATGGTCGGCGATCTGCTCACGGTGCTCGAACAGCTCGGCGCGACGCCCGGGGCTGGCGCTGTCGTCGTCGGGGCCAGCATGGGCGGCATCACCGGCCTGCTCACCACCGCGACGCCCGGCGGCGACGCGATCCGCGCGCTGGTGCTGGTCGACATCGTGCCCCGCTCGGAATCCAAAGGCGTGGAACGGGTCATGGACTTCCTCGGCAGGCACCGCGACGGCTTCGACACCCTCGACCAGGTCGCCGACGCGGTCGCCGCCTACCTCCCACACCGCCCGCGCCCCGACAACGCCGACGGCCTGCTGCGCAACCTGCGTCAGCGCGAGGGCCGCTGGTACTGGCACTGGGACCCCGACCTGCTGACCGGCCTCGAGGACAACCCCCAGGCCCGCATCGCCGAGATGGAAGCCGCCGCCGAGGCCCTGACCATCCCAGTCCTGCTGGTCCGCGGCGGCAAGTCCGATGTGGTCAGCGACGAGGGCGCCGCCGCCTTCCTCGCCCTGGCACCACACGCCCGCCTGGCCGAGATCACCGCGGCAGCGCACACCGCCGCCGGCGACGACAACGACGCCTTCACCGACGCCGTCGCGGGCTTCGTCGCTACGGCCTGAGCTACTCGGCCCGCCGCGGAGGAACGCCGATGGCGGCTGCTGCGGCGAAGGCCATCAGCACAACGTGCCAGGTGGGGATCCACACCCCCTTGGGTGCCTATTTGCCGGACATTCGCTCGTCGACGATTGGAGTACCCCCAATCGCTCGCACGAGGAAGAACGGCTCCATGTCACTCGCTCTCGACCAGGCACTTCTCACCCGCACGGCAGCGCGAACGCTCGAGCACGCGAATCCGTCGGCGCCGACCGTCCCCGTCATCGAAGCCATCGCGACCGGTGCGCCCAGCCTGGTCCTCGACCAAGCCGTGGCAGCGGACTGGATGGCTGGGCAATTCACCGATCCGGAGCAGCAATCCCGGGTCAGACGCATCTTTCGCAAGACCATGATCAATACCCGGCACTTCGCCGTCGACCCGCTGGAAGACGGCCTTTCCGCGCCCGGCGGCGAACCGGCGACAATCCAGGATCGCATGCGCCTGTTCTACCGCCACGCCGTTCCGCTTGCGGTCGACGTGGCGCGGCGCGCACTCGACGGTGTCGACCCGGCCGACGTCGGACTCCTCGTGTTCGCCACGAGCACCGGGCTCATCGCGCCCGGCGTCGACGTCGCGGTCGTCGAGCACCTCGGACTGCCCAGGTCGGTCGCTCGCCTCGTGGTCAATTTCATGGGCTGCGCGGCAGCGATGAACGGAATTCGCACCGCCTCGGATTTCGTCCGCGCCAACCCGGACAAGAAGGCGATGGTCGTGTGCATCGAGCTCAACTCGGTGCACGTCGTCCCCGTCGAAGGTGTCGACGACGCGGTCGCGCACAGCCTGTTCGGCGACGGTTGCGGCGCGGTCGTCATCGGGGCACACCGCGGAATGGAGCAGCCTGGCGCCGGGGCGATCGTCATCCGGGACACATTCACCCATTTGTTCGAGGGCACCGAAGACGGCATCGCGGTCGGCGTCAACCAGGACGCCATCACCTGCGAGCTGTCCGCGAACGTGCCCACGTACATCTACGACGGCGTCGCACCCGTTGTCCGAGACACATTGCGGCGCAATGGATTGCGGCAGGCAGATATCGATGTGTGGGCAATCCACCCGGGCGGGCCGAAGATCCTGCTCGAATCCGCGCGATCACTCGGCCTCCCGCCGGAAGCCGCGTCGACGAGCTGGGAAGTTCTCGGTGAGTACGGAAACATGTCGAGCGTCTCACTGATCTTCGTGCTCGAACGGATCGCCGCTCGGACCGCGGCGGACAAGCCGCTCTCGACGGGCGTCGCGTTCTCGTTCGCGCCGGGAGTCACGATCGAAGGCTTCGTCTTCGACGTTCATGCTTGACCGCAACGACGCTACTGCTCGAGCAATTCGATCCGCATCGCCGCGAACGGGAGCAACGCTCCCCCGGCATTGATCGCCAGATGCACCAGCGCGGGCGCGGTCGCGCTGCCGGCGTGCCTGCGCAACGCGCTGAAGACCAGGCCGGCGAGCGTGGTGAGCGCGACCGTTCCCGGCACCGATTCGCCGGTGGCCTGCGCGGGGCGGATGTGGCACAGACCGAAGTCGAGCGCGCCCACCGCCGCGGCGACGCGCGGTTCGGCGACCTCGTCGAGCAGCGGATCGAGCGTGCCGCGGAACACCGCTTCCTCGGCGAGGACCGTGCCCACCGGGATGTGCAGGGCGATCCATTCGAGGTGCGACGTCTCCGGTACCCGCTCGGCGACTTCGAGCGGCAGCCGACGCAACGCCGGAACCGCCAGCACCGCACCATAACCGGCGAACACCAGGACGGCACCCCACACACCCGACCGGAACCCCTTGGCCGACAACCAGTTCGGGCGCCCGTCGAAGACCGCCGTGTACCCCGTCGCGAACACGATGTTCGCCACGGTCCGGCCGCGCAACGGCAGGTCGAGCGCAGGAAGCACCCGGTTACTCCACAGCACCGGAAGGGCCAGCGCTACACCGCGTCCGATACGACTGCGCTTGCGCACACGAGACAGACGGACCGGGCGCTTCTTCGCCGCTCTGTGCGCATGGCCCGCATTCATCCCCGCCGCAGACCCGTCGCGATCATCGACCAACGCCGACCATCGCCCTGCCCTCACTTGACCGCTCGCTCGTACTCGTCCGCGGATTCCAGTGCGGCACGAATACTTTCGACGACCTCGGCACTGACTCCCGGCGGCTCGGCAACGGCCAGCCAGCCGTCGAGCACCAGCGACCCATACCGATGCCCATGCCCGTCGACCACCCCTTGCGCATTCGTGAGGTCCGCCGTGACCTGCCAGAACGTCACGAACGGCGCCCACCGCATCTGCGTCGAGACACCGGGGCCACGCGGCTCGCTCAGCCAATCCGGCTGGGTGAAGATCAGGTCCGCCGACCACCACACGATCGGATCGGACGGGAGCTGCAGGTAGGCGATGCGCGGCTCGCGCCAGGTCTCCGCGGGCCCTAGATCGGTCGCGTCGTCGGCGAATCGGACGACCAGCCCGTCGGCATAGACCGGCGCCACCTCGGGCGACCCGGGATCACGCCGGTCGACGAATTGCCGCCACAGCCGATTCGAGTTCGGCGGCCCCACCCACAGCGCACCGTCCACCTTCTCGCGCAGATCGGCGAGCCCGTCGAAGGCCTCCTCCGAACCCTGGGAGCCCAGGCTCTCGCCGTACACGAACAGTTTCGGCCGTTGCCCCTCCGGCTGGGCCAGCCACCGCTGATACACCGCGTCGAACAGTTCCCGGCTGGCCGCGGCCGCCTTCTCCCGGTCGGAGAGGAAGGACAGCACGCTGGGCAGATACGAATACTGGGTGGCCACGATCGCCGTGTCGCCCCCGTAGAGGTATTCGATCGCGCCCGCCGCCATCGAGTTGACCCAGCCGGTGCCGGTGGTGGTCACCACCACCATGGCCTCGCGTTCGAAGGCCTTGGTCCGTTCCAGCTCGTCGACGGCCAGCTGCGCCGCGGTCTGCTCGCCGGTCACCGACTCCAACCCCACGTAGACCCGGATCGGTTCCCGCGCAGGCTTTCCCGTCACCTCGGTGATGTCGTCGGCGCTCGGCCCGTTCGACACGAACCACCGTCCCTCGAAACCGAGGGTCTCCCACGGCGCGAGCGAGGCCGCGCTGCCGGAGCGCTCCGGTTTCGCGGGCTGCACCGCGAACTCCGACACCCGGTCGTTGCGCACGCTGAACGCGGAGTTGGCCACGGCGAAGAACGCCCGTGACGCCACACCGTTGAAGATCGTCACCGTCAACACGACGAGCACCAGCGCACCGGCGGCGGGCGCGAGTTCGCGCGGCACCCGCACCCAGCGATTGAGCTGGCGGGCCAGTACGAGCACCAGCACCCGCACGGTCCGGTAGGCGGCGACAACGGCGACCCCGACGGCCACGCTGAGCAGCCCGGTCCGCAGGTACGCGGTCGTGGTGGTCCCCGCCATCCCCATCAGCGAGGTGATCTCCCGCTGCCAGCGCGCCGATTGCACCAGCATCACCGCCGCGACCAGCGCGCAGACGACCAGCACGGTCGCCTTGATCGCGTACCGCAGCCGGTCCGACGGGCTGGGAATCGGGATCCGCGCCCGCACCCAGCGCCGGAACGCCCACTCGAGCAGACACCCGAGCCCGTAGCCGATGGCGGCGTTGATCCCGCTGATCAGGCCCTGGAACAACCAGTCGCGCGGCACCAGCGACGGCGTGACCGACAGCGCGAAGAACAGCGTCGCCAGGACCAGACCGGGGTAGTTGAGGTCTACGATGTCCTCGACGCGGCGCAGCAGCCCGGCGCCGCGCGTGCGCAGCGCCACGAGGGTCGAGCCTGTCGCGGACACCAAACCAGTATGGCTGGCCGGTTTCGGCCCGGCAGGGTGTTGTGGATGGCGGGTCGGTCACTCCCGGCCTGCGTTCGGCAACTACCCACCGCACTCGAGTAGTTTCACGCGCCCGGGTGAATCCCCCGGTCAGCATGCTTATTCCTATGAGCACACCCAATGCCAAGCCGAAGAACACCTCGGCCTACATGGCCCAGGCCGCGATCGCGTTCGCCGTCAGCCTGTTCGGGACCGGTGCCGGAATCGCCTACCTGCCGCTGGACGGCTGGCAGCGCGCGTTCCTGGCGATGTCGGGCCTGTTCCTGGTGACCAGCTGCTTCACTCTCGCCAAGGTCGTGCGCGACCAGCAGGAGACCCAGTCACTGATCGGCCGGATCGACGAGGCGCGGCTGGAACAGCTGATCGCCGAACACAATCCGTTCAAATCGGTGTCCTGAGCGGATCGGGCCTGCGCCGATCGAGGGGTTCGGCGCAGCCCGGTCTATTTCAGCTGATGTTCGGTGGCCGCGGACTCGACGAGGAAAGACTTGATCCGCGCGGCCAATTCCGGTGTGTAGTCCGGTGGTTCGGCTACCGCGGCCCAGGCGTCGGGCACCACGTTGCCGTAGTTGTGCCCGTGCCCGTTCGACACCGTCTGCGCGCGTGGCAGATCCGCGGCGACCTGCCAGAACGTGACGATCGGATACCACGACATCGCCGGTGACACATCGGGTCCGCGCTTCTCGGTCAGCCAGTCGGGTTCGGAGAACAGCAGATCCGGCGACCACCACACCACCGGATCGGACGCGTGCTGCAGGTAGACGATGCGCGGGTCGGTCCAGTTGTCCGACGGCCGGGCCAGCTGATCGGCACTCGCGGCGAAGCGCACCGAGAGCCCGTCGGCGTAGATCGGGGTGATCTCCTCGGTGCCGGGGTCACGCCTGCGCACGAACTCCGACCAGAGCCGGTTGGAATTGGGCGGGCCGACCCAGAGCACGCCGTCGGCACGATTGCGGATATCGGCCAGCCCGGAGAACGCGCCCTCCGAGCCCTGCGAGCCGAGGCTCTCGCCGTAGACCAGCAGCTTGGGCCTGGTGTCCTCGGGCAGCGCCGCCCAGCGCTCGTACACCTTGTCGAACAGCAGGCGGCCCATGGTCATCGACTTGTCCCGGTCGGACAGGAACGACAGGGCACTCGGCAGGTAGGAGTACTGGGTCGCCACCAGCGCGCTGTCGCCGCCGTACATGAGCTCGATCGACTCCGCGCTGGTCGAATCAACCCAGCCGGTGCCGGTGGTGCTGATCACCACGAGTACTTCGCGTTCGAAGGCCTTGGTGCGCTCGAGTTCGGCGACAGCCAGATCGGTCTGCGCCTCGAACCCGTCGGCCGATTCCAGCCCGGCGTAGACCCGGATCGGTTCGCGCGCGGGCTTTCCGGTGACCTGCCCGATCGCCAGCGCGGTCGGTGCGTTGGATACGAACCACCGGCCCTCCGAACCGAGGGTGTCCCACTTCGCCAGCGACTCCGGGCTGCCGGAACGTTCGGGCAGTGTCGGCTGGATCGCGTGCGCCGAGGTGTGGCTGTTGCGGGCGCTGAACGCCGAATTCGCCACGGTGAAGAAGGCTTTCGCCAGGACGCCGTTGAACAGCAGCACCGCGGCCACGATCACGATGACCACGCCGAGCGGCCGCGCGACCGAGGCGGGAATCCGGACCCACTGGTTCAGCCCGCGCGCCACGGCCCGCACCAGCCTGACCACGCCGCGCGAGATCCAGATCAGCAACCCGACCACCACCGCGCCGACCAGCACGGTACGGGGATATCCCGAGTCGGATACCGGCTCCATCCCCATCAGATCGGTGATCTGGCGCTGCCAGTGCGCCGACTGGACGCTCAGCAGGATCGCGAAGATCAGGCAGACCACCACGATCACGGACTTCACCGCGATCAACGTCCAGCTCGGCCGCTTCGCCCAGCGCGCGGTGACCTGCTCCGGCAGGGTGATCCTCGGCACGACCCACCGGCGCCAGGCCCAGGCCAGCGCACAGCCGAGGCCGTAGCCGATCGTCGCGTTGATGCCGCTGACCAGGCCCTGGAAGAACCAGTCACGCGGTAGCAGCGAGGGCGTCAGCGACCAGCCGAAGAACACGGTGGCCACGACGAGGCCGGTGTAGTTCGGATGAAAAAACCTCTCCGCCTCGTGGATTCCACGGACGAAGAGGTTCTCCCGAACGGCGGGCGGGGCAGTCGGGCTCGTGTCCTCGATGATCAAGCTCGACTCCTCATCCGATGAATCAGGCGGTGTGCGCTCCGAACAGCTTAGGCAGGGTGCCCTCGAACGCCTCGCGCAATTCGGCGAGTGTCACCGAGAACTGGCCCTGCACCTCGATCGAATCCGAGCCCTGGTCGACAACGCCGATGCGCGCCCACGGCAGCTGCCGCGCGTCGCACATCTTGGTGAAGCGGGTCTCCTCCGAGCGCGGCACGGCGACGAGCACGCGGCCCGCCGACTCCGAGAACAGCTCGACGAACGGGTCCGAACCCTCGGGAAGCACGATGCGGCAACCGGTCTCGCCCGCCAGCGCGGCCTCGACGACGGTCTGCGCGAGACCACCTTCGGAGAGGTCGTGCGCGGCGGAGATCATGCCGTCGCGCGAGCCCGAGGTGAGCACCTCCGAGAGCAACTGCTCGCGGGCGAAGTCGACCTTCGGCGGCACGCCACCAAGGTGATCGTGCACGACCTGCGACCAGATCGAGCCGTCCAGCTCGTCGTGGGTCTCGCCGAGCAGGATCAGCGACTCGCCCGGCTCGAGGCCGAGGCCGGTCGGGATGCGGCGGTGCACATCGTCGATCACGCCGAGCACGCCGACCACCGGGGTGGGCAGGATGGCGTCCTTGCCGGTCTGGTTGTAGAAGCTGACATTGCCGCCGGTGACCGGAATGCCCAGCGCCGCACAGCCGTCCGCGAGACCGCGCACGGCCTGCTGGAACTGCCACATCACGCCGGGGTCCTCCGGCGAACCGAAGTTCAGGCAGTTGGTGACGGCCTTCGGGGTGGCGCCGGTGGTGGCGACATTGCGGAATGCCTCGGCCAGCGCCAGCTGCGCGCCGGTGTACGGGTCGAGCTTGGTGTAGCGGCCCGAGGCGTCGGTGGCCAGCGCGATACCGCGACCGGACTCCTCGTCGATGCGCACCACACCGGCGTCGGCGTGCTCGGCCAGCACGGTGTTGCCGCGCACGTAGCGGTCGTACTGCTCGGTGATCCACTTGCGGCTGCACAGCTGCGGGCTGGCGATCATCGTCAGCAGGGTTTCGCGCAGCTCGTCGGCCGTCTTGGGCCGGGTCAGGGTCGCGGTGGTGTCGGCGATCAGCGCGTCCTGGTCCTCGGGACGCTGCACGGGGCGCTCGTAGACCGGGCCCTCGTGGGCGACGGTGCGCGGCGGCACGTCGACGACGGTCTCGCCGTGCCAGGTGATGACGAGGTGGTCGCCGTCGGTGACCTCACCGATGACGGTGGCCAGCACGTCGTGCCTCTTGCAGACGGCCATGAAGGCGTCCACGTTCTCGGGGGTGACGACCGCGCACATGCGCTCCTGCGACTCGCTCGACAGGATCTCGGCGGGGGTCATGTGCTTGGCGCGCAGCGGGACCTTGGTCAGGTCGATGTGCATGCCGCCGTCGCCTGCCGCGGCCAGCTCGGAGGTGGCGCAGGACAGCCCGGCGCCGCCGAGGTCCTGGATGCCGACGACGAGTCCGGCCTTGTACAGGTCCAGACAGCACTCGATGAGCACCTTCTCGGTGAACGGGTCACCGACCTGCACGGCGGGCAGCTTCTTGCGGCCGGTGCCGGTCTCCTCGCCGGAGAAGGTGTCCGAGGCCAGTACGGAGACGCCACCGATGCCGTCGAGGCCGGTGCGAGCGCCGAACAGGATGATCTTGTTGCCCGCGCCGGAGGCGAAGGCCAGGTGCAGGTCTTCCACCCGCATCGCGCCCGCGCACAGCGCGTTGACGAGGGGGTTGCCCTGGTAGGAGGCGTCGAAGACGGTCTCGCCGCCGACATTCGGCAGGCCGAGGGAGTTGCCGTAGCCGCCGACGCCGCGCACGACGCCGTCGACAACGCGACGGGTGTCGGCCGCGTCTGCCGCGCCGAAGCGCAGCTGGTCCATGACCGCGATCGGGCGCGCGCCCATCGCCATGATGTCGCGCACGATGCCGCCGACGCCGGTGGCCGCGCCCTGGTACGGCTCGACGTAGGACGGGTGGTTGTGGCTCTCCACCTTGAAGGTGACCGCCCAGCCGTCGCCGATGTCGACCACGCCCGCGTTCTCGCCGATGCCGGCCAGCATGGAGGCCTTCATCTCGGGAGTGGTCGTCTCACCGAAGTAGCGCAGGTGCACCTTGGAGGACTTGTAGGAGCAGTGCTCGCTCCACATCACGGAGTACATCGCCAGTTCGGCGTCGGTGGGCCTGCGGCCCAGAATCTCCTTGATGCGGGCGTACTCGTCGTCTTTGAGACCGAGTTCCTTGTACGGCTGCGGAGCATCCGGGGTGGCTGCGGCGGTAGCGACGGTGTCGACCTGCAGTGTCACGGGAGACCAGGGTCCTTTCGGCCGGGGGAACTTGACTCCAGAGTCTAATGGTTAGTACCGGAGCGGCTTCGCCCCGCACTGCCCACTGGTGACCGACCTCGCACCCGGCCTCATCACACCTGCACTTCGGCCGGGTGCGCACCCGATAGTCTGACGCCGTGAACGAGAGTCCGGGGGTTGCCGAGCAGGTCGAGCCGCCTGTTCCCGCGCGGGACGCGGCGCCGAGTTCCACTCCGGCCGGGCCGTCGGCAAACCCACCGGGCGTCGACCGCGACCGGCAGCGCAAGTGGCTGGCCGCATCGATCGGGTTGTTCGTGTTCTCCGCCGCGGTCGCGTTGCTCGCGCACTGGTGGCACGGGTTCATCGACCTGCAGGTTTACCGCAACGGCGCCCGCGTCTGGCTCGACGGCGGCGACCTGTACGGGCCGATGCCGCCGGTCTACGGACTCGGCCTGCCCTTCACCTATCCCCCGCTCGCCGCGGCGTTCTTCGTGCCGCTGGCGTTGATGCCGCTGGTGGTCGCCGAGATCTCCGTGCTGGTGACCTCGCTGGTGAGCCTGGGTATCGCGCTGTGGCTGGTGCTCGCCCGGATCCGTCCCGAGCTCGACCGGATCTCGGTGCTCACCGTGGTGATCGCCGGTCTCGGCCTTGCCCAGTTCCTGGAGCCGGTGCGGCAGACGTTCAACTTCGGCCAGATCAATCTGATCCTGATGGCCGCGGTCACCATCGACATCCTGGTCCGCAAGCCGTTCTGGCCGCGCGGGATGCTGATCGGCATCACGGTGTCGATCAAGCTGATTCCGGCGGGCTATCTGCTGTACTTCCTGTTGCGCCGGGACTGGAAGGCCGCGGCCACCCTGATCATCTCGGCGGCGGGCGCGGTGGGCGTCGGCTTCCTGCTGTTCCCGAGCGACTCGGTCGAATACTGGTTCCACACCGTCACCGACACCGGCCGCATCGGCACCCCGTACTTCGCGGGCAACCAGTCGATCAAGGGCACGCTGTTCCGGCTCGGCATGGACGAATCGGTGGCCACCGGGCTGTGGATCGCGCTGTCGGTGCTGACGGTCGCGCTGGCCGCGGTGTGGATGTACCGGCTGATCGGCGCGGGCAAGGATGTCGCCGCGCTGCTGGTCAACGCCGCTGCCGTGCTGCTCGTCTCGCCGGTGTCGTGGTCGCATCACTGGGTGTGGGTGGCGCCCGCGCTTGTCGTCGCCGTCGACCAGGTCACGCGCCGCCGCTCCCGCGTGTTCACCGCCGTCGTCGCGCTGTTCACGGTGATGTTCATCGTCGGGCCGCAGTGGGTGCTGCCGCATTCCAACGGCAAGGAACTCGGCTGGGCCTGGTGGCAGCAGATCATCGGCGCCAGCTACGTGTGGACCACCTTCGCGGTGATCGTGTACGCGGTGATCACCTACCGGCCTACCCCTCAGTCGAGGGCGGCCGGCGTCAAGAAGGCGGCCAGCGCCGAGGCGTAGGCGGGAACGTCGGCCGCGCCCATGAGTTCTCGGCACGAGTGCATGGCCAGCTGTGGTGCGCCGATGTCGACGGTGGACATGCCGGTGCGCGCCGCGGTCATCGGGCCGATGGTCGAACCGCACGGCAGATCGGCGCGATGCACGTAGCGCTGCAACGGAACACCGGCCTGCGCACACGCCAGCGCGAAGGCGCCCGCCCCCGCCGCATCGGTGGCGTAGCGCAGGTTCTGGTTGACCTTGAGCACCGGCCCGCCGCCGACCTCGATGCGGTGCGCGGGTTCGTGCCGGTCCGGGTAGTTCGGGTGCGTCGCGTGCGCCATGTCACCGGAGGCGACCACCGAACCGGCAAGGGCGGCAAGGTAATCCGCTCGCCCACCGCCACGGGCCAGCACGATGCGTTCCAGGACGGCGGGCAGCAGATCCGACTGCGCGCCCCGATCGGACTGGCTGCCGACCTCCTCGTGGTCGAACATCACCAGCACCGGTGTCGCGGCGCCCGGCTCGTCGACCGCGGCGAGGAATGCTTGCAGCCCGGCGTAGCAGGTGCCCTGGTTGTCCAGCCGTGGCGCGCTCACCAGATCGTTGTCGCGCCCGACCAGTGTGCTCGGCGCGAGATCGTGGGTCATCAGTTCCCAGCCGAGCACGTCGGCGCCGTCGACCCCGGCCCGCTCGGCAACGAAATCCAGGAACGAGGCGGGCGAATCACCGATGCCCCAGATCGCGTTCACGTGCCGCTGCGGGTCGAGGGTCACCCCGCGCCGGTCCTCGGACAGGTGGATCGCCAGCTGCGGCACCCGCAGAATCGGCTCGTCGATGCGAACCAGGACCTCGCTCATCCGCGCACCGTCGCGCACGCTGAGCCGCCCGGAGATCCCGAGCTCCCGGTCCAGCCACGAATTCAGCCACGCGCCGCCATAGGGCTCGAGCCCGACCAGCTGCCACCCGGCCGCCGCCAGGTCAGGATGCTGCTTCACCCGCAGATTCGGACTGTCGGTGTGCGCACCGACCACCCGGAACGGATCGGTTGGCGCCGCGTCGAAATCGGCCCACGCGATCAGCGAACCACCGCGCACCACATAGTGTTTCCCACCGACACCCTCCCACGCCTGCGCCTCCGCCAGCGGCGTGAACCCGTTGGCCGCGAGCTCGGCGGCGACCGTCGCACACACATGGAACGGCGACGGCGAAGCATCGATGAAGGCGCACAGGCCACTCGCGGTGGCCGCAGTCAGGGATACAGGCACATCCGCGATCCTAGGTGCTGAAGCTCCCGATCGATCCAGCCCGCACGCCCCGACCTCGAGGAGGGGCAGGCCGACGCAGTCGGCCGTCGCGGCCGCGCTGGCCGACGCAGTCGGCCGTCGCGGCCGCGCTCCAAAATTACAGCTCGGCGATGACCGACAGCGCGGTAACCAATTCGCTGTAGCGCCGCGCACCGAGCCGGGCCCGCAGATCGTCCTCTGCCTGCTGTTCCTCCGCCCGGATCCGCCCGACCAGCTTCGCGCCGAGATTACTCAGCCCGATCAGGATCCGCCTGCGGTCATCGGTCGCGGCGACCCGGAAGATGAGACCGCGTTCGGCGAGATGGTCGGCGTGCCGGGTGGCCGAGGACGGCGCGAGGCGCGCGGCAGCCGCCAGCTCCGACATGGTCATGCCCTCATCGGTCGACAACTGCGACAGAATCGCCCAGTGATCGGCCGTGAGATTGTCGGCCGACAGCGCCGAATCGAGCTGACGGACCCAGTTACGCTCCGCCGAGCGCAGCGCGCCGTGCAGCGTGGAACACCCACTTATGATGGACACCGATTGCATTCCCACCTGCCGACACAATTCATTCGAACGAACCTGTTCGCACTCGAGCGATAGAGTACAGAATGCCCACGTTCGACGAGAGTCGGGACGAGACGATCGAGATTCTCTCGATCGTGCCCACTCAGGGCCCCGGTGGGATCATCGCTCCATCGTGTACCGCGGCCATTTCCCTCGCTGTCGATGAAATCAATAGTGGGACAGGAATTCTGGGCCGCGAAATTCGGCTGACAACCATCGACGGCGGCCGCTCACCGTACGAAGTGGCCACCGAGGTCGAGGCGTTTCTGGCGACCGGAATGGTCGGCGCGATCACCGGCTGGCACACCTCGGCGGTGCGCCGCGCGGTCGCCGACGCCGTCGACGGCCGCGTCCCCTACCTGTACGCGACCGATCACGAGGGCCTGCCCGACGAACGCCCCGGCGTCCTGCTGGTCGGTGAGCATCCTGATCACCAGACCGTGCCCGCCGTCGCGTGGATGGCGCGTGAACTGGGGGTGCGCAGGTGGGCGGTGATCGGCAACGACTACATCTGGCCGCGCCAGACGGTCAACGCGCTGCGCCGCGCGCTGCGGTCACCGGCCGATATCGTGCTCGAGCAGTACGTCCCGCTCGGCACCACCGATTTCCACGCGTTCCTGGACAGTCCGGCCTTGCTGCGCGCCGACGCGGTGCTGATCCTGATGGTCGGCGCCGACACCGCCCGGTTCAACCGCCAGTTCACCGCGACCGGCCTGCCCGCGATCATGCCGCGCCTGAGCCCCGCCGTCGACGAGAATGTCCTTTTGAGCGCGGGTCCCGCCGCCAACACCAACCTGTATGTGGCATCGAGCTTCTTCATCGACGAGCACACCGCCGACGGCCGCGACCGCCGTGCCCGCTACCGCGAACACCAGGGCGCCTTCGCCCCCGCGCTGACCACGTTCAGCAATTCCACCTATGAGGCGGTCCACCTGTTGCGCACGCTGGCCGACACGGTCGGCACCCTGGACGTCCCCACCATCGCGGGCCGCCTCGCCACCGGCATAGTCCTGGACGGCCCGTCCACCCGCCGGGGATTCGTCGGAAACCAGGCCGTCGGCCCCGCCTATCTAGCGAGAGCCGACGAAGTGGATTTCGACATCATCGACCGACTGCCATAGCAACCCACACGCCCCGACCTCGAGGAGGGGCAGGCCGACGCAGTCGGCCGTCGCGGCCGTCCCGCCGGTCAGGCGCCGTTGCGTACGCGACGAAGGAGCAAGCAACGGTGCCTGACCGGCGGGACACAAGGGGCCGCGACTCGAGCGCGCCAGCGCTCCAACAAACACAGCGACCTCGAGCGCGCCAGCGCTCCAATAATTCAAGCGCTGATCAGGCTGTCGATGACCGAGAAGAACATGCCGAGGCCGTCGTCGCTCGGGCCGGTCAGCGCCTCGGTGGCGTGCTCGGGGTGCGGCATCAGGCCGACGACCCGGCCGTTGGCCGAGGAGATGCCCGCGATCCCGCGCTGCGAGCCGTTCGGGTTGTCGCCCGCGTAGCGGAACACCACGCGACCCTCGCCCTCGAGCTCGTCGAGCACCTTCTGCGAGGCCTGGTAGCGGCCCTCGCCCGACTTCAGCGGGACGAGAATCTGCGCGCCCTGCTCGTAGCGGGAGGTCCACGCGGTGTTCGTCGCCTCGACCTGCAGCCACTCGTCGCGGCAGATGAAGTGCAGGCCCTCGTTGCGGGTCAGCGCGCCGGGCAGCAGCCCGGCCTCGCACAGCACCTGGAAGCCGTTGCAGATGCCGAGCACCGGCAGGCCCTGACCGGCCGCGCGCACGACCTCGCCCATCACCGGCGCGAACCGGGCGATGGCGCCGCAGCGCAGGTAGTCGCCGTAGGAGAAGCCACCGGGCACGATGACCGCGTCGACACCCTTGATGTCGGCGTCGGCGTGCCACAGGCTCACGGCCTCGGCACCGGCCAGCTTCACCGCGCGGGCAGCGTCGACATCGTCGAGCGTGCCCGGAAAAGTAATTACGCCGATACGCGCGCTCACGAGACCCGAACGACCTTCCAGTCCTCGATCACGGTGTTGGCGAGCAGCGCCTCGGCGATCTGCTCGAGCTCGGCGTCGGAGACACTCTCGTCCACCTCGAGCTCGAATCGCTTGCCCTGCCGCACATCCGAGATTCCGGCGAATCCCAGACGCGGGAGCGCGCCGACCACGGCCTGTCCCTGGGGGTCCAGGATCTCGGCCTTCGGCATGACCTCGACCACGACTCGTGCCACGCGTTGCTCCTCATGTGGTGTGGGGGGTTACCTCAGAAATCCTAGTTGACCCGGCCGTCGTGCCCGCGTTCCGGGGTCGTGGCGGCTTAGCATCGGCATATGCGTATCGCCCACTTCGGTCATTCCTGCATCCTCGTGGAACTGCACGGCGTGAAGGTGCTGTTCGATCCAGGCACGTTCGCGCACGGCTTCGAGGGCATCACCGGATTGGACGCGATCGCGGTGACCCATCAGCATCCCGACCACATCGACCCGAACCGGATCGAGGCGCTGATCGAGGCCAACCCGGCCGCCCGCCTGCTGTCGGACCCGCAGACCGCCCAGCAGCGCAGCGAGGGCTGGGAGCCGGTCTCGGCCGGTCAGGTGCTCGATATCGGTGAGCTCCAGATCACCGGCGGCGGCGGGCGCCACGCGGTGATCCACCCGGAGATCCCGGTGATCGACAACACGGTCTTCCAGCTCGGCACCGAGGCCGACCCCGCCCAGCTGGTCCATCCCGGCGACTCGCTGTGGGTGCCGCCGGTCCCGGTCGGCGTGCTCGCCATCCCGGCCGTCGCGCCGTGGATGCGGATCTGGGACACCGTCGACTACCTGCGCGCGGTGAATCCCCGCACCGCCGTCCCGATCCATTTCGGGATCATCGAGCCGGCGGCGCAGGGCATCTACTTCGGCAGGCTGAACGAGATGGCTCCGGCGGGCACCGAGTTCAGGGCGATCCAGCCGGAAGACCAGGCGCAGTTCTGAATCAGCGGTAGCTGCTCAGGAACAGCGCCTCGGCCAGGGCCATGTGTTCGATCTCGCTCGGGTCCACGCTCTCGTTGGGCGCGTGGATCAGGCATTTCGGCTCTTCCACGCCGATCAGCATGATCTCGGCCTTCGGGTAGGTGTCGGCGAAGACGTTGCACAGCGGGATCGACCCGCCCTGCCCCTCGGTGGTCACGTGGCGGCCGTAGGAGGTCGCCATCGCCTGCTCCAGCGCCGAGCGCGCGGGCCCGTGCTCGGAGGCGACGAACGGTTCGCCGAGCGCCTCGACCTCGATGTCGAGCCGGGCGTTCCACGGCACGTGCGCGCGCAGGTGCCCCTCCAGCAGGTCGAGGGCTTGCTTGGGCTCGGTGCCCGGTGGGATGCGCAGGTTGAGCCTGGCCCGGGTGCTCGGCTGGATCGCCGCCGACGACCCGACGACGGCGGGTACGTCCATCCCGAGCACGGTCAGCGCGGGCCGCGCCCACACCATGTCCGAGACGGTGCCGCTGCCGAGCAGGTCGACGCCGTCGAGCACACCGGCGTCGGCCCGGAATTCCTCGACCGGGTACTGCACGCCGGTCCACTTCTGGTTGTCGGTGAGACCGTCGATGGTGGTGTTGCCGTGCTCGTCCCGCAGCGACGACAGCAGCCGGATCATCGCCGCCAGCGCGTCCGGTGCCGGGCCGCCGAACATGCCCGAGTGCATCGGCCCGGCCAGCGTCTTCACCGTGACGACGACATTCACGTTCCCGCGCAGGGTCTGGGTGAAGGTGGGTACGCCGACCGCGAAGTTGCCGCAGTCGGCCACCAGGATCACGTCGGCGGCGAGCAGGTCGGGATTGGCGACGACGAACTTCTCCAGCCCGCCGGTGCCCTGCTCCTCGGAGCCCTCCGAGACCACCTTGATGCCGATCGGGAAGTCGGGTCCGATCGCGCGCAGGGCCGTCAGGTGGGTGACGATGTTGCCCTTGCAGTCGGCGGCGCCGCGGCCGTACCAGCGGCCGTCCTTGTCGGTCAGGGCCCATACCGGGGTGTTCCAGGCATCGTCGTCCAGCGGCGGCTGCACGTCGTAGTGGCAGTAGAGCAGCACCGTCGGTGTGCCCGGCGGGCCCGGCTTGTGCCCGATGACGGCCTTGCTGCCGTCGGGCGTCTCGTGCAGGCCCACCTCCGTCAGCCCGGCCGCGGTGAACGCGTCGGCCACCCACTGCGCGGTCTGCGCGCAGCCTTCCGGCGGGAACTGGCGCGGGTCGGCGACCGATTTGAGCGAAACCAGCTGGGTGAGATCCTTTTTCGCCTGGCCCATCAGCCCGGCGATCGTGGTGCGCAGCGCAGCCACTTCGGGGGTATCCGTCATCGATCACGCCTCACTTCGTGGTGTCGTCCAGCTTCAGGGTGTCGAGATGAGAAAGATAGTCCGGCAAGCGATCCGGGCAATAGACGGCGATGGTGAGCGCCACCGCCTGGGTGGTGGCACGCGGGCCGATCACCGGGCGCTGCCCCGGCCCAGCCGCGCCGTTGGTGATCGAGGCCTGGTAATTCGCCTCGATCAGCGGCGAACTCGGGTCCTGGCACACCGAGCCGCCGTCGTCGCCGAGCGCATCGGCGATCACCTCGGGCTCGGGTGCGGGCAGGCCCGCCGCGAGCAGATCGCTGTGCAGCTGTTCGGCTTTGGCGCTCGCCTGGGTGTTCTCGCGGATCCCATCGAAGGTGAGCAGGCCGATCAGGGCGAACACCACGAGCAGCGCACCCGCGGTGAGGTAGATCCAGCGGCGCTTGTGTGCGGGGGCGTCTCCGGTCGTCATGCCTTCTCCCCTTCCGGAACGTCGAGTTTCCAGCTGTCCCTGCGGTTTCGGTAGAACAGGTACGGGATCAGCAGACCGACGATGCCCATGCCGCCGCCGACGATGAGCAGATACACCCACGGGCTCCCCGACCCGAATTGCGAGGGCGGCACGAAGCCGATCGCGAACGCCGCGATCGAGGACGCGGCGCCGAGACCGCAGAGCGCGAACAGGGCGGGTGCCCGATAACCGCGCGGATGGCCGGGATCGTCGCGGCGCAGTTTGGCGGCTGCCGCGAACATCAGCACGTACATGATCAGATACACCTGCGTGGTGATCACCGACAGAATCCAGTACGCGCTGGAGACATTCGGGATGAAGGCGTAGAGCAGCGCGATGAACGTCGTGAACACGCCCTGCGCCACCAGCATGTTCTGCTGCACGCCGTGCTTGTTCATCGTGGTCAGCCACGGCGGCAGATAGCCCTCGCTGCGCCCGATCAGCAACAGCCCCTTGGACGGTCCGGCCAGCCAGGTGAGCATGCCGCCGACCGCGGCCGCCACCAGCGCGATGCCCACGATCGGGGTGAGGAAGCCGACGCCGAAGTGGCTGAAGAACCCGTCGAAGGCCTGCATCACGCCCGCGGTCAGGCTCAGGCTGGCCGACGGGACCACCCAGCTGATCGCCAGCGCGGGCAGGATGAAGATGACCAGCACCAGGCCCATCGCCAGGAACATCGCCTTCGGGAATTCCTTGGCCGGATTCTTCAGCGACGACACGTGCACCGCGTTCATCTCCATGCCCGCGTAGGACAGGAAGTTGTTCACGATCAGCACGAGACTCGCCAAACCGGTCCAGGCCGGCAGCAGGTGACTCGAATCCATCGGCGCCGCAGACGGATTGCCCTGCGCGAGGAACACCATACCAAGCAGGACCAGGATGGTGCCGGGGATCAGTGTGCCGATCACCAGGCCCATACTCGACAGCCCGGCCACCGTCTTGGTGCCCTGCGAGGACACGTACACACCTGCCCAATAGACGGTGATGATCACGATCGCCACATAAAGACCGTTGGACGCCAGTGACGGATCGATGATGTACGCGAAAGTGCTTGCCACATAAGCGAGCAAGCTCGGGTAGTAGAAAATCGTCATGGCGAATTGACACCAGACGGCGAGAAAGCCGAGCGGCTTGTTCAGCCCGTCCCCGACCCATTTGTAGATACCGCCCTGCCAGCCCGAGGCGAGTTCCGCGGCGACCAGCGAGGTCGGTAGCAGGAAAAGAATCGCGGGAATGATGTAGAGGAATACACAGGCGAGTCCGTAGACCGCCATGGTGGGCGCCGAGCGGAGGCTGGCCACCGAACTCGTGGTCATCAGCGCCAATGTCACCCAGGATAAATACTTCGTCGTCGTCGCGGCTTTCGTCGCGGAGCCCGTCATCAGCGCTGCCTCCTGCTGTGTCTGCACAACTAGCGGAAACCCTCGATCACTTGCTCTTGCATAGTAACTGTCCAGCATCCTCCCGGTAGGCTCGAATCGAGCACAAAGAGAACGGAATCGTTGCAGAATCCCGATAGAGCAAACACCTGGCAGTGCACCCGCTGACTGGAGGAACAGTGGCCGAGAATCTCTTCCCCAACGACCTTTTCAGTCTTCCCGGCTTCACCCGGCCCGCCCCGCACGGCGGTTTCCCGGCCCATGAGCTCTTTCCCGACGTCGCCTACGAGATCGTGCACGACGAATTGATCCTCGACGGTGTCGCCCGGATGAACCTGGCCACCTTCTGCACGACGTGGATCGATGACAAGGCCCGTCGCCTGATGGCCGAATCGATCGACAAGAACATCGTCGACAAGGACGAATACCCCCAGACCGCCGAGCTGGAGAAGCGCTGCGTGCGCATGCTCGCGGACCTGTGGCACGCCCCCGATCCCGCATCGACGCTCGGCACCTCGACCACCGGATCCAGCGAGGCCGCGATCCTCGGCGGTCTCGCCGCGAAGTTCCGCTGGCGGGCGCGCGGCGGCACCGGGATGCCGAACCTGGTGAGCGGGCCGGTGCAGGTGTGCTGGGAGAAGTTCGCGCGCTACTTCGATGTGGAACTGCGGCAGGTCCCGTTGCGCGGCGACCGGTACACCCTGCACCCCGACGACCTGCCGAACTACTGCGACGACAACACCATCGCCGTGGTGCCGACCTTCGGCCAGACCTTCACCGGCCTGTTCGAGGACGTCGCCGCGATCAGCGCCGCCCTCGACCGCATACACACCGCGGGCGGTCCCGACATCCCGATCCACGTCGACGCGGCCAGTGGCGGCTTCCTCGGTCCGTTCACCGCACCGGAGCTGGTGTGGGACTTCCGGTTACCGCGGGTGAAGTCGATCAACGCCTCCGGTCACAAGACCGGTCTCGCCCCGCTCGGCGTCGGCTGGGCGTTGTGGCGCGAAGCCACCGATCTGCCGCGGGACCTGATCTTCGACGTCGACTACCTCGGCGGCAACATGCCGACGTTCAATCTCAACTTCTCCCGGCCGGGCGGGCAGGTCATCACCCAGTACTACGACTTCATCCGGCTCGGCCGGGCGGGCTACACCCGGGTGCAGTCGGCGATCTACTTCGTCGCACAGCATTTCGCGAAGGGGTTGGGCGCGGTCGGACCGTTCGAGCTGATCCACGCGGGCGAACCAGAGCGTGGCATCGCCGCGGTGGCATGGCGGCTGACCGAGGGCGCCGACTACAACCTCTACGACCTGTCCGACCGGCTGCGCGCACGCGGGTGGCTCATCGCGGCCTATCCGCTGCCCGCCGACCGGCAGGACGAGACGATCATGCGCGCGGTGTTCCGGCACGGCTTCACCATCGACATGGCCGAACTCCTGCTCGCCGACATCGGGCGCAGCCTGCGTCAGCTCTCGGCCAATCCGTGGCGCACGCCGCTGACCCGCGCGCAGGCGGGTGGCTTCACCCACGACGCCGCCCCGGAAGTGCCGTGACATGGGGCCACCGCCGCGCGCTTGATCGCCGACGCGCGCGGCGGTGGCCGGTCAGGCAGCTCTGGCCGCGGTGAAGGGTTCCCAGCGGTAGACGTCGCTGCGCGCACCGTGATACAGCGCCAGGTCGACGGCGTCGAGCATCGCCTGGCGCGGGCCCGATCGTTGCAACTGGGCCGCCGAGATCGCCAGCCGCAGGACACCGCCGCGGCGAGCCGTGCGCGCGGCACCCATCACCAGCGCACGGCACCACCACGGTTCGGCGCGGAAGCCCTCACCGATGCCGTACACCCGGGCCCGCTGTGCCACATCGCGTTCCAGGTCGAGCATGGTGGTCAGACCGAAGGCCATGCGGAAGCCGACGTCGGGCAGCGCGGCCAGCGCGCCCGCCGAGGCGTCCCAGCGCGGCGCGGCGAACAGCCGGGTGCGCAGCTGCACCTGTTCCATCACCCGGTCGGCAGCCTTGAGCCGCAGCGTGGCCTCATGCCTTGGCAGGCTCGCGAACTCGGCCCGCCGGGACTTGGTCGCCGCCTGGTCGTACCCGTGCAGCACGATCGCGTCGCCCTCGAGCCGCCTGCCCCGCAGCCACGACTGCGTCGCCGGATCGTCGACCAGCCGGTATTTGCCCTTCAACCGAGGCGCGACCAGCAGCGACAGCCGAACACCGCGCTGGTCCATCTCCGCCCCGAACTCGATCGCGGCGTCGCGGGTCGTGTCCCGGATCCCCGACACGGAAACGATCAGCTCAGCGTTCATGAACCTACGGTGTCAGCCCCAGGTGACACCCGCGTGCTGCGCCGATGACGCCCCGACGAACATCGGCGCACGCCTTCCGCTGCGGTTACGCGTCCGCCAAGCCGACCTTGTCCAGGACCCAGGCGTACTCGAAGCCGACTTCCTTCCACTTCTCGTAGCGCCCGCTGACGCCGCCATGGCCTGCGCTCATCTCCGTCTTCAGCAGCAATTCGCTGTCGCCGGACTTGGTGTCGCGCAGTTTGGCGACCCACTTGGCAGGCTCGACGTAGAGGACGCGGGTGTCGTTGAGGCTGGTGATCGCCAGGATCGCGGGGTAGTTCTTGGCTTCGACGTTCTCGTAGGGTGAGTACGACTTCATGTAGTCGTAGACTTCCTTGTTCGCCAACGGGTTTCCCCACTCGTCCCATTCGATGACCGTCAGCGGCAGCGACGGGTCGAGGATCGAGGTGAGCGGGTCGACGAAGGGCACGTTGGCGAGGATGCCGGCGAACAGTTCCGGCGCCAGGTTGGCGACCGCGCCGACCAGCAGGCCGCCCGCACTGCCGCCGTCGGCGATCAGCCGGTCCGCCGCCGTGGCGCCGCTGTCGATGAGATGGCTTGCGCAGGCGACGAAGTCGGTGAAGGTGTTCTTCTTCAGCAGCGTCTTGCCGTGCTCGTACCAGAGCCTGCCCATCTCGCCGCCGCCACGCACATGCGCCACCGCGAACACCATGCCACGATCGAGCAGCGACAGCCGCGAGACCGAGAACGACGGGTCGATGCTGGCCTCGTAGGAGCCGTATCCGTAGAGCAGCATCGGCTTCGGTCCGTCGGCGGGCAGGTCGCGGCGCTTGATGAGCGAGATCGGGATCCGGGTGCCGTCCTGGGCTACCGCCCAATCACGGTGCTGCTCATAGTCGTTCGGGTCGTAGCCGCCGAGCACCGGCTGCTCCTTGCGCAGCAGCAGCTCACCGGTGGCGGGCACGTAGTCGAACACCTGCATCGGGGTGATGAACGAGGTGACCCCGACCCGCAGCGTCGGCTGTTCCCACTCCGGGCTGGAACCCGCTCCGGCGGAGAACAATTCGAGCCCGAAGTCCAGCTCGGTCAGTTCGCCGTACCCCTCGGCGGTCAGCGGCCATACCGACAGGCGCGGCAGCGCGTCACGGCGGTAGCCGAGCACCAGGTGGTTGGCGAAGGCGTCGATGTCCTCGAGCCGCACGTCCTCGCGGTGCCCGATCAGGATCGTCATGTCCGACGGGTCGGTGGCTGGCGCCTCGGCGAGGACGAAGTTCTCCGCCTTCACCCCGTCGACCACGTCGTTGTGCAGGATCAGGAAGCGATCCTGGCCCGCGATCACCGCGTGCTCGGCCGAGTACTCCACGCCCTCGCGGCGCGGCAGCAGCACCCGGAACTCGCCCTCGGGGTTGTCGGACTCGAGCACCCAGCCCTCGGTGGTGATCTTGGAACCGAGCCAGATCATCAGATACTTCTCGGAGCGGGTCGCGCCGACGCTCACCCAGTAGCGCTCGTCGGGCTCGTGGAACACCGTCACGTCGGTGTCGGCGGCAGCCCCGACGCGGTGCCGCCACACGGTGTCGGGACGCCACGACTCGTCGACGGTCTGATAGAAGATGTGCGTGCCGTCCAGCGACCAGGTCGCCCCCGGTGCCGCGCCGGCGACCTCGTCCGGCAGCAGCTCACCGGTGCGCAGGTCCTTGATCCGCAGCGTGTAGCGCTCGTCGCCGGTGCTGTCGACCGAGTAGGCGAGCAGGGTGCCGTCGTGGCTCAGCGAGAACGCGCCGAGCGCGAAGAAGTCGAGGCCCTCGGCCAGGACATTGCTGTCGAGCAGTACCTGCTCGCCCTCGATCACCGTTTCGGCCTCGAGCTGCGGCGGCGTCCACGCGTCGATGCCCTCGGCGTTCGCGTCGATGGGACAGCGGCAATGCACGCCGTACTGCTTGCCCTCGAAACTGCGGGAGTAGTACCAGTACTCCCCCAGCCGGGTCGGCACCGACAGATCGGTCTCCTGGGTGCGGGCCTTGATCTCGTCGAAGATCTTGTCCCGGAGCGGCTGGAGCTGGTCGGTCTGCGCCTCGGTGAAGGCGTTCTCGGCCTCCAGGTACGCGATGACCTCGGGATCGTCCTTGTCCCGTAGCCACTCGTACTCGTCGACGAACGTGTCACCGTGGTGCACCCGCTCGAAGGGCACCTTCTTCGCGATCGGCGCCGACACCGTCTCATTCTCGCCAGCCATGGGTCCACCGTAGCCGCAGCGCTCCAGCCGGGCCCGCCAACTCGGCCGCTACGCCCCAGGGCGTCCGTGCTAGGTATTTCTGCGGATGGCAGCGGGGCGGTGGGTGCGTAGCCTGCTCGCATGGGGATGCGGTATGCGGTTCGATCGTTCGTCGTGGCTGTCGGGGTGGTGCTGGCGGCAGGTTGGGCGGCGGTCACGCCGGCGACCGCGTGTGCGTGCGGTGGGGTGGTCAGCGGGGGAAACTCGGCCCGGGTCGACAGTGAGACCGCGGTGCTCGGCTGGGACGGGACGCGCGAGACGATCCTGATGCGGTTGGGGATGCGGTTCGATGGTGCCGATGCGGCCTTGATCGTTCCCACGCCGACACCGGCGACCGTGTCGGCGGGGAGTGCGGCCTCGTTCAGCGAGCTGTCGCGGCTCACCGCGCCCGAGGTGGTCAAGGAATACCGCTGGTTCGGTAGCGGCTATGACGGCGCGACCTCGGGTGCCGCGCCCGGCTCCGGCCCTGACGTTCTCGGACAGGTGCGGCTCGGCCCGCTGGAGGCGACCACCTTGCGCGGCGGCGACCTCACCGGCGTACGAGAGTGGCTGGACGTCAACGGCTATCAGCTCCGCCCCGAGGTGAGCGCCACCCTCGACCCGTATCTGCGCGAGGGCTGGTCCTTCGTCGCCATGCGTCTCACCAGCGCGAAACCCCTTTCGGGCGAGCTCGATCCGGTGCGCCTCACCTTCGATTCCGACCGCCTCGTCTACCCGATGCGGATGTCCGCCGCGGCCACCCGACCCCAGTCGGTCCACCTCTACGTCTTCAGCGACCACCGGGTGGCTCGCACCGACGCCGACACGGCGACCCAATCGACCACTACCGAATTCGCTTCCCCCATCGGCGAACTCACCGACTCTGACCTGAAAGCGCTTGCCGCGGGCAAGAATTACCTGACCGAGCTCTCGGTGAACATTCCCCAGCCGTCGAGCATTACCAGCGATTTCACCCTCGCCGCCGCATCGGAGGACGTCACCGTGCGCGACCGGGTGGTGAGCAGGGAGTACGTCGAGATCCTCGGCTTCCCAGCGGGTTACGTGCTGATCATCGCCGGGCTCTCAGTCGTCGGGGTCATCGCGGGCGCGGTACTGCGCCGCCGATCGGCTCGATAGCACCCTGGAACGCACCGCGGCCCGGCTCTCGGGCCGCGAAGCCGTCGAGCCGGGCCACGTCGGGCAGGATTCTCAGGCCCCCAGCGCCGGGCCGATGGTGTGCCACGACGCGTGCAGCGCGTCCTGCCAGTAGGACCACGAGTGCGTCCCGACCGGGTGGTAATCGATCTTGGCGCCGATGCCCGCCGCGCGCAGGCGCTGGTCGAAGGCCACCATGCACGTGTTGACGCCGAGTTCGATCGGCCCGCCGAGGAAGATGTTCTCCGCCAGCTGCGGCTTGAGCTCGGCTTCGTGCGGGCCGGGGATGCCGGTACCGGTCGACAGGTACAGCGCCTTGCCGCGCAGCCGGTCGATCATCAGCGCCGGATCGTGCGCGGCCCATTCCGGGCTGCCGGGCGCGCCCCACATATTGAGCGGGTTGCCACCGCGATTGGCGATGGAGAACATGATCGCGCCCGCCGCCATAGCGCTGTCGGGGCACGCGCTGTAACCGGCGACGGCCCGATACAGCTCGGGGTGGCGGGCGGCCAGGACATAGGCCGCGTTGCCGCCCATCGACAGGCCGCCGATGCCGTTGACGCCGTTGCCTGCGAACTCCGCGTCGATCAGGCCGGGCAGTTCCTTGGTGAGGAACGTTTCCCACTTGTACCGGCCGAAGCGCGGGTCATCGGTGATCCAGTCGGCGTAATAGCTGGCCTGCCCGCCGATGGGCATCACCACGTTGACGTTCTTGCCGCGGAAGAAGGCCTCGGCGTCGGTCGCATTGGTCCAGGTGCTCTGGCCGACACCGGGATCGAGCCCGTCGAGCAGGTAGTACGTCGATCGTGCGCCGCCGCCCGCCGGGTGCAGCACCTGCAGGTCGACATTGCGGCCCATCGCGGGCGAGGTGACCGTGATCGCAGTGCGGGTGGGGCTGAGGTTGTTCGCCCCGATGATCTGCGCGGCAGCCGCGGGAGCGGGGTTGACCACCGCGGGTCCGAGCAATGCGAGAGCGAAAGCCAGCACTGAAGCAGCAACACCTATACGACGCACGACCCACCCTCCATTACCGCATGCCAATGACAGTCCAAAGTAACCCAGAGGTGAATGAACTGGAAGCATTTGGCGCTTCGGGCGTTTCTTCAGCAAACTCGCTGGTTCGCAATGCCCGGTTAGCCCGAAGTGGGCGTCAGCGAGTGAGCGCGCCCCGGATGGAACCGGCCAGATAGTCGAGGTCGGCGCGGGCAGGCGAGGTCGGGCGGGCGCGCAGCCCGAAGCCGTCGCCCGGCGTCCGCGGGATCACGTGCAGATGCACATGGAAGACTTCCTGCCCGGCCGTGACCCCGTCGGCGAGAAAGAAGTTCACCCCGTCGGCGGCCACCTCACTGGCACGCAACGCGGCCGCGATCCGCTGACCCACCTGAAAGAGCTTGCCGCCCAACGCCGGATCCAGATCCGCCAGGCTCGGCGCGGCCGCCTTGGGCACCACGAGCACATGCCCCGGCGTCACGGGACGAATATCCATGAATGCCAGGACATCGTCGTCCTCGTACACCTTGGACGAGGGGGCGAGCCCGGCGATGATGTCGGCGAAGATCGTGTACGGATTCACCCGCGTACGGTATCCAGCCCGGTATTTTCGTGCACTTCGGCCGCTTCGAGTCAGAAAACTGACTGCGACGAGCCGAAGTGCACGAATACGCCGGATCAGAGAATCGGCGACGGCGTGTAGCGCGCCGCCTCGGGGTTCGCCTCGACCAGCTTCTGCACCTGCGCGATCACCTCGGACACCTGGTCGGACGCGGCGCCGATGAACGCCGACTTGTCGGCCAGCGCGGCATCGAGGCCGGCGCGGTCAAGCGGCATCCGATCGTCGGCGGCGAGGCGGTCCAGCAGATCGGGCTCGCGACCCTGCTCGCGCATGGCCAGCGCCACCGCGACCGCGTGCTCCTTGATGACCTCGTGCGCGGTCTCGCGACCGACACCAGCGCGCACCGCCGCCATCAGGATGCGGGTGGTGGCCAGGAACGGCAGGTACCGGTCGAGCTCACGGGCGACCACCGCCGGGTACGCGCCGAACTCGGCGAGCACGGTCAGGAAGGTCTCGGTCTGGCCGTCGATGGCGAAGAACGCGTCCGGCAGCGCGACGCGGCGCACCACCGAGCAGAACACGTCGCCCTCGTTCCACTGCGCGCCCGCGAGCTCGGCCGCCATCGAGCCGTAACCGCGCAGCACGACCTGCAGGCCGTTGACGCGTTCGCAGGAGCGGGTGTTCATCTTGTGCGGCATCGCCGACGACCCGACCTGGCCGGGCTGGAAGCCCTCGGTGACCAGCTCGTGGCCCGCCATCAGCCGGATGGTGTGCGCGAACGACGACGGGCCCGCGCCCAGCTGCACCAGCGCGGAGAGCACGTCGTGGTCGAGCGAGCGCGGATACACCTGGCCGACGCTGGTGAACACGGTCGCGAAGCCGAGGTGCGTGGCCACCTGCTGCTCGAGCGCGGCCAGTTTGCCCGCGTCGCCGTCGAGCAGGTCGAGCATGTCCTGGGCGGTGCCCATCGGGCCCTTGATCCCGCGCAGCGGGTAGCGGTCGATCAGGTCGCGCAGCCGGGCCAGCCCGACGAGCACCTCGTCGGCGGCGGAGGCGAATCGCTTGCCCAGCGTGGTGGCCTGCGCGGCGACATTGTGCGAGCGACCGGCCATCACCAGCGTCTGGTATTCGGCGGCCCGCTCGGCCAGCCTGGCCGCGACGGCGACACCGTGGTTGTAGACGTGCTCGAGCGAGAGCCGGATCTGCAGCTGCTCCACGTTCTCGGTGAGGTCGCGGCTGGTCATGCCCTTGTGCACGTGCTCGTGCCCGGCCAGCGCGTTGAACTCCTCGATGCGCGCCTTCACGTCGTGGCGGGTGACCCGCTCGCGCTCGGCGATCGAGGCCAGATCCACGTGGTCGATCACGCGCGCGTAGTCGTCGATCACGCCGGCGGGGACGTCGATGCCGAGCTCCGACTGAGCCCGCAGCACCTCGAGCCACAGCCTGCGCTCGAGCACGATCTTGTTCTCGGGCGACCAGAGCGCGACGAGCTCCGGGCTGGCGTATCGGGTGGCGAGGACATTCGGGACGAGGCTCACGAACGTTCAGTCTAGTTGGCGTGCCCGTTCCAGCTGCTGGGGCATCATGTTGGGCACCACGGGCGGGGCGACGATGTCGATCATGTCGAGCAGACCGGCCCGTGCGGGGCGGCGCGGCTCCGGATGGCCCTCGATCAGCGCGGCCACTACGGCGCCGTCGACGACGGCGACCAGCCTGCGTAACTGCTCGGGGCGCACCACTCGGTCGGAGCGGCGCAGCACGTCGGCGAGCAGTTCTTCGAGCTGGGTGCGTAGTCGGAGCTGGACCTCACGTAACTCGGGGTGCCGGGCGGAGGCGACCGAGCGCTCGTAGCGGGCGATCAGCTGACCGCGGGCGTCGAGGTCGCCCTCGTCGGGCCCGACGAGTAGGTCGAGGACCAGGTCGACGGTCGCCTCGGCGCCGCGCCTGCGATGGCTGACCTCACCGACCCGGCGACGCATCGCGTCGAGTTCGATCGCGCCGCTGAACTCGACGGCCCGGGCGATCAGATCTTCCAGCGACTCGAAGTAGTAGGTGGTCGAGGCGAGCGGAAGATCGGCCCGCGACGCCACCGAGCGATGTCGCACCGCGTCGAAGCCGCCTTCGAGCAACAGTTCAGCGGCCGCCGCCACCAGGGCCTGGCGGCGTCGTTCACCTTTCGGGGTCGTCGCGGTGGTCACCGTGCCATCGTGCCAGTCATCATCAGTTCAACCGTGCGCAATCGTCATCGGGGAAACGCGGGAAATCGGGATAACTGAGTTTTACCGTATCCCGGCACGGAAGTGTTCGTACTAGGCAAAGTTGTTGTCGCACATCACTGTTGACAGCGAGACCGGTCAGTCCTTCAGGAACCTTCCCAACCGGTCCAGCGCTGCGGCGATGTCGTCGCCCGAGCCGGCGAAGGAGAAGCGAACCGTGCGAAGTCCGTGCACGGTGTCGAAGTCGAGACCGGGCGCCAGCGCGACGCCGGTGTGCGCGAGTATCTCGGCGCACCAGGCACGGGAATCGTTGGTCAAATGACCAATATCGGCATAGGCGTAGAAGGCGCCGTCGGCGGGCGCGAGATCGGTGATACCGATGCTCGGCAGACCCTCCAGCAACAGTGCCCGGTTGCGCGCGTACCGGCGCACATGACCGTCCAGTTCATCCTTGGCTTCCGGTCCGAACGCGTGCACCGCCGCGTATTGGGAGATGGCGGGCGGGCAGACGGTCATGTTGGAGGCCAGCCGCTGCAGGGCGGGACGCAGGTCCTCGGGGGCGAGCATCCAGCCAAGGCGCCAGCCGGTCATCGAGAAATACTTCGACACCGAGCCGATAACCACCGCGGATCGGGAGAATTCCCAGGCCGACGAGGTCGGCGTGCTCGCCCCCTCGTAGGTGATGCCGTGATAGATCTCGTCGGAGATCAGCAGGGTGCCGTGTTCCTCGCACCAGCGGGCCAGCGCGGCCAGTTCGGCCGGGTCGATCATGGTGCCGGTCGGGTTGGCCGGGCTGGCCACCACCAGGCCCGCGGGCGGCTCTGGCAGCGCCTCCAGCATGGCCACGGTCGGCTGGAAGCGGGTCTGCGGGCCGCAGTCCAGTTCGACCACGGTGCAGCCGAGCGCCGTCAGCGTGTTCCGGTAGGCGGGGTAGCCGGGCCTGGCCACCACCACGGTGTCGCCCGCGTCGAAGGCGGCCAGGAAGATCAGCGTGAACGCGCCCGACGATCCCGTGGTCACCACCACTTCGTCCGGGTGCACGTCGTAGCCGTAGGTCTCGCTGTGATGCCCCGCGATGGCTTCGCGCAGCGGCAGGATGCCGAACGTCTCGGTGTAGCCGAGCAGTTCGTGGTCGATGGCGGCCCTGGTGGCCCGCAAGACCGGCGCCGGCGCCTGCGTCGACGGCTGCCCGGCCGCGAGGATCAGCACATCTCCATGCGACCTGGCCCGTTCGGCCGCCGCCTTCCACACATCCATCACGTAGAAGGGGGGAATTGTCGACCGGCGCGATTCTCTGGACACCCGAGAGACGGTAGAGCACCCGATCGCGCGCGTTCACAGATATGGTCGGCACAATGGCTCCGACAGCGAAGACGCAGCCACCGACGCAGCAAGCGCGTCGGTGCCGGGGCGCGGGGGCACCATGGAGTGGATGAGGGCGGGGAGAGTGCGGCGGGCGGATGCGCGAACGGCCGATCGCGCTGACACGTCGTCGGCAGTCGATGGTTCGTCGGCCGCGGCAATCGCGTCCACGACGGGTGACAGTGTGCGCCCGGCGGATACAGCGGCAGACAGTCACGAGCAAGCGGTAGCCGACGGGGTCGGCACGGCCGATGCAGGCGTCGGCAAGCAGGCCACAGCCAACAGTGTTGCAGCGGATGACACTTCGGCCGGCCACGATGCCCCGGCGGACGACAACGCGTCGGCACGATCCGCCGCCGATAGTGCAGCCCGGCGCATCGTCAGCATCAACGGCCATGTCCTGCAAGCGAATTGGCGCGAACAGCTGACGTCGAAGACCAGCGTCCGCGAGCGGGTGACGGCCTGGGTGGACAAGCACCCGGCAGTCGGCGAGGTCGCGGGTGAACTGCGCCGCGGCGATGCGCGCACGGTGTTCTGGCTGCGGCCCAAGGCACATGCCGAAGCGCTGTGGGCGCAGCGGCCGAGCCGGGATCGAGTGCGTCAGGTGCTGCTCGAGCGTCGGGTGCTGATCGCCGGAGTCGCCGTCGTCGCGGTGTTCGCCGCCGCCGACTCGCAGATCAGGGACATCGCGAGCGAACGTCCGCTGGTGCCGGGTGAGGCGCAGCGGGTGGCGATCGCCTATCCACCGCAGCTCGCGCCGAATCCGCAGTCGTCGAGCCGCCTGCTCGCCGCCATCGCCAGGGGTGAGAAGCGCCGCGAGGCAGCGGTGGTCGCCGCCGCCGCGCGCGCCACCCTGGAGCGGGCGAAGGCGGAAGCGGCGGCCGCGGCGTCGGGCGAGTGGCAGGACTGGATGGGTCAGCGCGCCCCGGTGGTCCCCGGGGTCATGGTGCCAGGGTCGACACCGTCCGGCGGCGGCTTCAGCCTGCCCGCCAAGGGCGCGTTCACCTCCGGTTTCGGATCGCGCTGGGGCACCATGCACCGCGGCATCGACATCGCCGCCCCCATCGGCAGCCCCATCTACGCCGTCGCCGACGGCACCGTCGTGGAAGCCGGACCGGCGCAAGGTTTCGGCCTGTGGGTCCGCATCCGCCACGACGACGGCACCATCAGCATCTACGGCCACATGTACGACTTCTTCGTCTCCCAGGGCGAACGCGTCCCCGCGGGCATGCAGATCGCCCGCATCGGCAACCGCGGCGATTCCACCGGCCCCCACCTGCACTTCGAAATCGTGCAGAACGGCCAGCACGTGGACCCACAGGCCTGGCTGGCCCTGCACGGTTTACGCCTGACCTGACGCCCGGCCTCACCAACGGGAAATCGGAGTCGTTCGATCACCGGATGCGCTCGGCGCGAACGGCTTACTGCCAGAGTCGCCGGACACCCACGGCCGCATTTGCACCAATCATGTCGATGTTCACCGACTGTTCGTCCGACGTGTACGGAACGAGTAGGTCGATCGCGATGCCACCCGCGTGCTCGGCGGCGATCTTGATCGCATCGCCGACGAAGGGATGTCGCGCGGTCACGGCGTACACGATGACTCGAGCGCGCAACTCCCGCCGATCATCATCAAAGGTGAGGTCATCCCGGATCGAATCTTCGTCTGAGGCCGCCCCCGCAAGCCGGCGCATCGACTTGGCCCCGTCCACGCCAACAACCAGCATGAAAGGCACGAGACCTGCTACGCCACTGAGCATTTCACCGGCGACACCTATACTGTCTCGCAGCAGGTTGTCCAGGTCGTCCTGGTCTTGTTGCGACGCCACGCTACGCCAGTCCATGCGCGCTTCCTCCAGACAGACGATCGGGAACGGGGAAGGGAATGCTATGGACGACAGTACGCTCGACGTCAGCCCGGAGAAGCTTCGGCAAGCAGCGACTGCGCTGCAGAACAGCCAGGGCGATCTTCTCTACGAACTCAACAGGATTCACCTCGCCCACACAGATCTCCAAAACACCTGGCAGGGCGCCGCCGCGGATCTGATCGCCACGACATGGGAGTCGTTGAACTCACGGGTCGCCGCGCATACCAGTCACCTCGAAAGCTATGCACAGCACCTTCGAACCGCTGCGCAGGCCTTCGCCGGACAAGATGACAACAGCGCCGCAGAGATCCAGCAGTACAGATTGAACCTGTGACAGGGCAGGACCGCATTCCTGATGGCACTTTTCTCATACGATCTGTCCGCGATGACCCAATTCGTCACCGATCTCGACACCCGCATCGCGACGTTGGAAACCTATCTCGCCGACGCCCGCACCACCGCCGCGACTCTCGCCCAGGAATATTCGGGGGAGGCAGCAGACGCTTTTGCCGAAACTCACACGAACTGGCAGGCCACCGCTGCGGACCATCTCGTTGAGTTGCGGGAGCTTCGGCGCCATGTCGATAGTTGCCGCCAGAACTATGCCGACGCTCGTGAGGCCAATCGCCAGATGTTCGGCTGGTCAAACGGATGACCGACATCGATCCCGAGTCCTACTACAATGCCGCACGACAGCTGACCGGCACTAGCCGGGACGTGGAGCGTGATCTTCGAGCCCTCAAGTCCAAGTTGACGGTCGCCAACTCCGCCGGGAGCTATTTTCCGGGAGGAACCCGGTGGGGCCAGAATTTCGACCAGGCAGCCACCGATATCTTCGAAGTTGCTTCGACCAGCGCAATGGCCGCACGCGAACTGGGTTACCAGGTGCACTGGGCCGGACTCAATCACGCCCATGCCGAGAACAACAACAACCCGAAAGCTAATCAGCCGACCCCTGCAGCACAGGACGGCACTACGCTGAAGATAAATCTGCACCCTGGCGAGTACGCGGCAGGCGGTCAGCACGATACGCCATCCAACTGGGACTTGCTGAGGGGATTGGTTACCCGCCCATGGGCCGATAGCGACCCCGCAAGGATCACGAAGGCAGGCACCGATTTCGGCGATTGGGGTCGAGCCACCAAGAGAACCGCCGACACGATGCGCAATTTTGCAGTATTGAAATGGTCCGCCGAAGAGAAGGCTGACGTCGAGGTCAGCGGAATCATAGATGAAATCAACAACGTGCACACGGCATTGCACGACTCCGGCGAGCTCGGCACATACCTCGAGACCGCCTGCAAATCGGTAGGGACGATCAGCGCGGACAATCGTGCATTGATAGTGACTTCGCTCAACATTCTCCGGATCATCCTCCTGTCTTATGAAGCAGACAAATTTGCCCTGAAACGCCTTCCCGGGTTCATATCGGGGCCGATAATCAGGGCGATAGAAAGACTTGAAGAGAAAACAAAGAAGGATTACGCCAGCGCAATCGACGGGTTACTGAACGAAATAAATGAACACGTCGACCAAGCGATTGGCAACTGCCAGGGCATCTACGCGGCAGCAAGTGGCGACGTACAGTTCTTGTCATCTATCCTGAATCGAACACCGCGCAACGCCCAACCAATTCGCAATCGCAATAGGGACGACAACGAAGAAGCCGGCGACCGCGGCGAGGAAAGAGCGGGGATCCCGCTGCCCGCCGGCCAAAGAGGAGTAACGGTAAACGGTGACACGATATACCCTGACTACATCGATGTAGGAAACAAGCAAGTGGTCGAGGTGAAGAATGCAAACGAGCTGGACGACCGCTCGATCAAGCAGATCAAACTCGAAACCATATACGCGCAGAGTCAGGGCTATACCATGGTTCTGGTAACCGACCACCGAACAAACATAAACGATCCCGATATTCAACATATGATTGATACCGGGCAAATCCAGCTGGTCAGGAAGGAGCTAGACGATAACAATGACGCCAAACCCAAACCTCGATAGGTCATCGGAGCTCCGGAAGTTGCGAGAGCAGATCGCGCGGATAGAGTCGGGGACGGAAGACATCGCCGAGGCAGCCGCCGAGGCGCGAGCGAAGGCCCGCATCCAGGAACCCGAGAAGATTGCGCAGCAGGAATGGTCGGGCGCTAACTATCCGGGAATGCCGGATGGTGACGACTGGCTTGAGAATATTCCGCCGGAATACGTTGATGGCGAGCGCGGGTTCGAACTGCGACTCGCTCAGGACCTGGCCGCCGTCGGAGTTCGATGCTTCAGACTTGCCGACCTCGACAATTACGTCGGCACCGACCCGCAAGCGGTACCAGTTTTCACAGATTGGCTGGCCAATCTTGACAGAAAGATTCCTGGACCCGAGACAACGCACCGGCAGGGGATCCGCGCCCATCTGCTGCACAACCTCGCCGATCCGGTTGCCTACGGCGATCAAGCAGCGATCGCCGCGTTGATTGCGCAGCTTCGGCGAGACCCGCCGATGCCAACTGATTTGCAATGGTGGGCAGGCGGCGCACTCGACAAGATCGCGGGGCCGGAGAACTATGCTGAAATACTCGGTCTGTTCAACGAACTGACAGATGACAACCCGCGTGCCGCTCTACTCCCGTACCTCGGACGATCGAAGACCCCCGAAGCGATACAAATCGCTGTCGATGCACTCGCCGATCGCGGCACCCGCCAATGGGCGATTCAAGCTCTCATTCTCGCGGAGGCGGACGGCACTCTCCCGCTCATTGCCCGCTATGCCGACGATGAGAGCGAACAAGTTCGCGATTGGGTCCACACAGCGATGGAGCAACTCGAATGACACCGAACGATTCCGAACTGGAAGCCGCCGCCGACGAGTTCGAGGCCCAGTTGCGGGCCATCGAAGCCAACAGCGAGCAGATCGCCCGAATCGAGGGGGAGGCACGGACACCGGATGGGGCAGTCAGGGTTCGAGTGAATGCCATGGGTCTCCTCCTCGATGTCGAGCTCGGCCGGACTACGTCGAACGCAAATCGGGAATGGCTCGGACGCACGATCGTCGAACTGACGGCTGCGGCTGCCCAGAATGCGGCTGCGCAGGTCGACAACCACTATGCAGATCTCCGCGCTGCGCAACGAGCGGTCCAGGATCGGATCACCGATGTAGACCGTGTCCAGGGCCAATTTCTACGCATGGTGTCCAACAGCGTCCAACGCCCGACATGAACGCGAACGACCGATGGAACTCTGCTGAGGGCGCAGCGCAGAAGTGCTAGCTACGTCGTCCGCTCGGGAACAACCACCTCGGTCGCGCCGATATCGGTGCGGAAGTGGCTGCCGGGGAGCTTGATCTGGGCGAGCCGGGCGTAGGCGCGTTCCCTGGCCTGGGCGAGATCCGCGCCGACGCCGACGACGTTCAGCACACGGCCGCCCGCCGAGACCAGCGCCTTGTCTTCGCGCTGGCTCGTACCCGCGTGCAGCACCAGCGTGTCGCCGACCAGCACGCCGTCCTCGGCGCCGGTGATCACGTCACCGGTGCGGGGGCGGGCCGGGTAGTTCTCGGCGGCCAGCACGACCGTGATCGCGGAGCCGTCCTTCCAGCGCGGCGGCTCGACCTCGGCCAGGCGGCCGGTGGCGGTGGCGTGCAGGAGTTCGGCGAACGGGCTGTCGAGCAGGGCCAGGACGGCCTGGGTCTCGGGATCGCCGAAGCGGCAGTTGAATTCGACGACGGCGGGGCCGTTGGTGCCGATCGCCAGGCCCGCGTACAGCAGGCCGGAGAAGGAGCTGCCGCGCGCGACGAGCTCGGCCGCGACCGGCTTGACCACGTCCTCGACGATCTCGTTCAGCGTCTCTTCGGGCAGCCACGGCAGCGGGGTGTAGGCGCCCATGCCGCCGGTGTTGGGGCCGGAATCGCCGTCACCGACGCGCTTGTGGTCCTGGGCGGGCAGCAGCGGGACCACGGTCTCGCCGTCGACCAGACAGAACAGCGACACCTCGGGACCGTCCAGGAACGACTCCAGCAGCACCGGGTGGCCCTGCTCGAGCAGCTCGGCGCCGTGATCGCGGGCCGCGCGGCGGTCGGCGGTCACCACGACGCCCTTGCCCGCGGCCAGGCCGTCGTCCTTGACCACCCAGGTCGGGCCGAAGCGGTCGAGCGCGGCGTCCAGGTCGGCGGGGGTGTCGACGATCTCGCTGTGCGCGGTCCGCACACCGGCGGTCGCCATCACGTCCTTGGCGAACGCCTTCGAGCCCTCGATCCGGGCCGCGTCCCTGGACGGACCGAACACCGGGAACCCGGCCGCGCGCACGGCGTCGGCGATGCCGAGCACCAGCGGCACCTCGGGTCCGATGACCACGAGATCGGCGGCGACCTCGGCGGCCAGCGCGACGACGTCCTCGGCCGCGCACGGATCGACCGGGCGTAGCTCGGCATGCTGACCGATGCCCGGATTGCCCGGGGCGGCGATGACCGCCGTCACGGACGGGTCCCGGCGTAGCGCCAGGACGAGGGCATGTTCACGGGCTCCGGAACCGATGACGAGTACGCGCACGGTCACAGATTAGTCGCGCACTTCGCACCTGCTTCGCACGCCCCAGCCCGCTACCTGGTCGCGGTATCCGGTACCGGCCGCCCGGCCGTGGCCGTGGGTCCCGGCACCGGGAATTCACCCGCACACTCCACCCACATCGGGTTCGCTTGGGGGACAATGGTGCTGGCGGGACGACGGGTCCGCCAGCTGCCGAGGGGAGCACAGCATGGGTCTGCTCGACGGAATGATGGGCAATGCGGGCCGCATCGACCCCGCCGCCGCCCAGCAGGAGTACGCGAGGCTGTTCGGCCAGGGTGAGCAGGTCTACTCGGCCTTCATCCTGGTGCGCGACGCGATGCTGTTCACCAACCGCAGGCTGATCCTGGTCGACAAGCAAGGCGTCACCGGCCGCAAGGTCAGCTACCACTCCATCCCCTACCGCTCTATCACCCACTTCGCCGTCGAGACCGCGGGCACCTTCGACCTCGACGCCGAGCTCTACATCTGGATCGGCAGCGGGAACGAGCCGGTCAAGCAGCGGTTCAACCGTCAGGTCGACATCTACGAGGTGCAGGGCATCCTGTCGCATTTCGTCGGGATCTGATTAGGCTCGCCGCATGGCATCCGTCTTCAACGCGATCATCGCCGGACAGCTTCCCGGCCGCTTCGTCTGGGAGGACGACGAGTTCGTCGGCTTCCTCACCATCGCCCCCGTCACCCAGGGCCACACCCTCGTCGTGCCGCGCGCCGAGATCGACCAGTGGCAGGACGTCGACCCCGCCGTCATGGCCCGGCTCACCGGCGTCGCCCAGAAGATCGGCCAGGCCGTCCGCATCGCCTTCGACGCCCCCCGCGCCGGCCTCCTCATCGCGGGCCTGGAAGTCCCCCACCTGCACACCCACGTCTTCCCCGCCTACACCATGGGCGACTTCGACATCTCCGGCGCCGACACCGCCCCCAAACCCGAATCCCTCGACGAGGCCCGCGACAAGATCAAGGCCGCCCTCCGCGAACTCGGCTACGGAGCCAACGTCCCCGACTGAGCCTTGCCCGCCGAGGGTTGTGTGAGTTCGCACACCTCGGTGGACATCGGTCCGGACCTCTGTGGCGAATCGTTCAACCATGCACGGATCGTGCGGCGAATGCGTCACCGGAAGTTGCTTTGCAATATCCAGTCAGAGTTCAGCCAATCCCCTCACAGCCGAAGTTCTTCAAAGCCACTCGTCCAATGATCTTCGTCGACCGTATATCGCTGTACTACAAAATTGTCGGGGTATTCACGAAATCCTGGCGCAGCACTAAGGCGTGCAGCAGCCGCCCGTGCAGCACCCTCCGACACGTACACGCCGATTCGCTTGGACTCTTCAGTGCCATCTTCCTTTGTGTACGTATGTTCGAGCAGATACACCGAGTCCATCGAAGCCTCCACAGGTAGTGTGCTCATGTGCTTGCGGAAACAAAGCCGCCGGTCCAATGATCTTTGCCCACCGTATATCTGTCCACACTGAAATTATCGGGGCGGTCACGAAATCCCGGCAACTTCTTCATTCGATCTACTGCATCGCTGGCTTTCAGTTCCGACGAATACAGCCCAATCGTACGGATGACCTCCTCCCCATCTTCCAATTCGTACCAATGATCGACCACAAATATTTCGTCCATTCACATCTCCATCAGCGCACTACTTGGGGTCTTGCCAGGCACGATCACCATACTTCTTGATCTTGTTGAACTCACTCTTCGGTCCCGTCCCCTCCCAATTACCGGGCCCATACTGCTCATCCATCAGTCGGCGCGCATAATCTTTCCCGCTTTCACCTACGAATGGCGGTCGACCCTTGGCCCAGCTTGGCACATCATCTGCCTTTTCTTTACCCGAGCCAGAGGTTGGCACCTTCTTGGGCCGATCGACCGGGACAGCGTCGTCGTTGGCGGCGATGTATACCGCCATGCCGGCGATCGCCGTGACCGCGGCGCTGACACCAGCATTGGTGAGGTCGGGGATTCCGGTGAATCCGCCTGTGGCAGTGCCCGCCGCGACGACAGCGCCGAAGATCATCAGGAGGCGGCTGGCGGTCACTGTGTTCTTGATGATCAAGGCGGTGCTCTCGACGATCTCGACCGTGATCACCGCACCACCCGCCGCTGCGCCGCCGGAGGCGAGTCCAGCGGTGAAGACCGCGGTGACCGCGACGACGGCGATGGTGATGCCGATCGCGGCTGCGATCTCGATGCCGGCTTGGGCAACGGCGGATTGAATCTCCGAGCGCATGTCGGTAAGCGCCGTGTGATGCTCGGTGACAGGCGTGACCATGCCCTTGGCGGCCTCGGCTACGAGTTTCGCGGCCTGCTCGAGTGTGTCGAGCTTTTCCTCGATACCGATGATGTTCGGGTCGGTGCTGCCCTCGAACTTGGCGCCGATCCCCTTGATCCGGTCTTCCGCACCGGCGATGTAGCCACTCTCGGCGAACTTCTTCCAGGCATCGCGCGCCGTAGCGAGCTTGGTGGCGTCTCCGTTGGGAATCTTGCCGACCTTCTCCAGCAACCCGACGACAGCGCCTTCATCCAAGCCCGCGCCGTTGTCACCCTTGGCGGTGACGGGTAGCGCCATCCCGGAGTCGTACAGGGGTTCCGAAACCGATGGTCGTGCGGGTTCAGCGCCACTGGCCGTGGCTCGGTTGGAGTGCCACCAGTTGTAGCCGTTCGCTTCCAGCACGTCACCATATCGGCGAAGCGCGTTCGCCAAGGTAGCGGTGAGAGTGATGATGTCGGCGGCGTGCCGGTCGTAGGCGGTGGTCCACTCCCCGCATTTCTCGTGGTCCCCAGACATTCCACCGCACTCATGTTGCAGCGTGGAGTTCAGCGGGCCCAGTGCAAGGCTGATATCGTCGGCGAGCAGATGACATTTTTTCGCGGCATCATAATACATGCCGGAGTCGATGGTCCAAGTCATCGGCTAACCGCTTTGCAGCATCCGCTTGTTGGCATCCGCCGCCGTGGAATAGCGACCGTGAGCGGCCTTCGCCGCGTCGCTCATATCACTTATGCCCTCGGCGAATTCGCGTGCCCCCGTGATCCACTGCTGGTGCGCTACCTGATAGGCATCCGCCGCGAGCCCCTCCCAGCTGGTGCCCTTCAGCTTGGCGACCTGATCATCGATGTCATCGAGATGATCGGCTACAAACCCAGCCAATCCGGCCAGGCGAGCCACGATCTGATCGAGCTGATCCATATCGACAGAAAATTCCGAACCCATTACAACTCCGATAGATCGAGGCCAATCATATTGAGAGAGAACTGATTCGAGACATCTTGACTCTGGAACGTGTCGGCGGTGACACCCAGCTTCTCGGCCATCTCGGTCAAGGCTGTGCAGATCTGGCGGCCGCCACTGCTTGTTTCGGTCCAACCGGTACCGAATTCGTCGGCCAGATCACCGAGCCATCCGCCGCCGAGCAAGGCCTCGACATCCCCACTCGCCGAATCCAACGCTGCGCGCAGCGTTTCGGCGAGACCGTAGACGTATTTGCCGACGTCACTGACTTCGTCGGGGACCACCGACAACGACTGACCGTCGCTCCCCCCAGGAGTACTCATGGCGGAAGACGCTACCGGACAACGACATACGGGACCAACCCTGGCTGGGCGGCGAAGGGCAGTCATGGATGGTGGCTCATCAGCAGGCAAGTGCGGATCAGGGCAGGTCGATTACGAACGGTAGGGAAATGTCAAAATCAGCGCCGCCGAGATGGCGCACACGGTGATCAGCGTCGCCGTCCCGCTGCCGCCGACCGCGATCGAGGTCATCACCAAGGACGAGCAGGCTCGGCGCGCCGAAGCTCCGACACTGCCGGAGCTGATATCCGCCCCCGAGGTGGGCGAACTCCTCGGGGTAAGCCGTCAGCGGGTGCACCAGCTTCGCTCGACCCCGGCGTTCCCGCAGCCGCTGTTCGAATTGCGTACCGGTCGGGTGTGGGGATGCGGTACCGATCCGCAAGCTCGCGCAGGAATGGGACCGCAAGCCAGGCCGACCGAGGACCAACCGCGCCTGACAGATTCTAGTTCGCCAGCGCCTGAGCACCCTCAGGCGCTGGGTGGGGTCAACTCCGTAACGGTGCCGAGGAAGCTCGTCACATAGAGGGCGTGCGCGTCCCAGCCCGGGCCTGCGCCGAAACGGACCGAGGAGGACAGTGGGAGTCCGTCGGCGATCGTGCAGGATTGGCGGGTGTCCAGGTCGACCTGCTGGATTCGGCCTGCGACATTGAGCGCCACGTATGCCTTGCCGTCCGGGCCGACGGTCAGGTCGTCGGCCGCGTTCAGTGGGCCGTATCCGGGGATCACGGTTTGCGGGGCCGGCTTGGCGGGGTCGGCGTAGTCGACGAAGGTGACCACTGTTGTCGGGTCGAAGGTCGTCGAGACGACGAGCCGATCGCGGGCGCGGTCGAACGCGAGGCCGTTGGTGGAGGTGAGGGACGGTGCGTAGGGTGACGCGCTGCCATTCGCCGCTACTCGCGTCATGGATCCCGCGCCGACGTCCTTGCTGACGACGAAATCGCCGTTCGGCAGCTGCGCCAGGCCGTTCGGCATCGTCAAGCCGGTGGCGACCGTGGTGACCGCGCCGGTGTCGAGGTCCAGCGCGCGAATGGTGCCGTCCGCGCGGCCCGTCAGCGCGGCCACGGCGCTGTTGCCGGTCGTGAAATAGGCCGTGTCGCCCACGACGATGACTCCGCCGGGTCCGTCGATACCGCCCACCGCGACAGACTTCGCGCCGTCGGCCGCCAGGCGCTGTAGCGAGCCGCCGACTCCGGTGGTGGATTGCTCCGACAGCAGCAGGTTGCCGCGGCCGTCGAAGGCGAGATTCTCGAGCAACCCGTAGCCGGACGCGACCGTGCGCTGTGTCCACTGTGGACACGATTCCGGTGCGGCGGCAGCCGGGTTCGCCGCGGGCAGCAGCGCGGCCGTCGCGATGACGGTCAGCACGCCGATTGTCCGGAATGCCGGACGAGAGAGGTTCATCGGTTCTCCAGGTAGTTCACCGGTGAACTCACCCTATGCCGAACGCTTCGCGTATGAGTGCAGTTGCACGAAAGGCCTCCGACTGCGTTTCAACGCAGTCGGAGGCCTGTTCTCGGAGCCCCCTGTCAGGATTGAACTGACGACCTTCGCTTTACAAGAGCGGTGCTCTACCACTGAGCTAAGGAGGCGGGTACTTCATCGCCCCGGAGGGCAGCGACCATCATAGCGGCACGCGGCGGCCGCGTGGCATCGGTAGGAGTGCCACACGGCCGTCACGCTCAGCGAGGTCCCGGCGCAGTATCGGTGTTACTGCTCAGGACTGGGCGCGGGCCGCATCGTCGGCGGCCATCGCGTCACGCAGGCTCTTGGGACGCATATCGGTCCAGTTCTTCTCGACGTATTCGACGCACGCGGCCCGGCTTTCTTCACCGAACACGACACGCCAACCCGCCGGGACCTCCGCGAACGCGGGCCACAGGGAGTGCTGCTCTTCGTCGTTGACCAGAACGAAGAAGCGGCCGTCCTCGTCGTCGAAGGGGTTGGTGCTCAATTTCACCTCACTGGATACTGGCGCTGTGTACGGGATCGCTCAGGGGTGCGCACCCCCGGGCGTTGTGTCGACCCTAGCAAGGCAGACGTTACGTGTAGGTGGTTACCTCAGCCCGCGAAGAAATCGAGCAGGATCTTGTTGACCGCCTCGGGGCGTTCCAGGTAGCCGTAGTGCCCGGTGTCCGGAATCTCCTGGTACCTGGCGCCCGGGATGGCTTCGGCAACCTCCCGTGACAGATAAGGCGGAATCATCCTATCATCGGCGAAGCCAATTGCCAGGCAGGGCACCGTGATTGCGCGATAGGCGGCGATCCGGTCGAACTCGTGGTCCATCGCCCGCTGGGCCCGGATTCCGGGGGTCGCGGCCCCGCCGGTGAACTCGAACAGATCCAGCCAATCGCGGGCGGCGTTGGTGTCGGCCATGGTCGCGGGTGACAGATTCATCACCGCGGTCAGGGCCGCCTCGAATTTCGCGGGCAGCTGCACACCGGCGGCGTCGAGGTCCTGTTCACCGGCCGACAGCGTCTTCTGGAACTGGTCGAGCCTGCCGTGGCCAGCCATGAAAACGGCCTTGCGGACCAGGTCGGGACGGGCCAGCGCCAGCTCCTGGGCGACCCTGGCGCCCATCGAGGTGCCCGCGACCAGGGCTGGCCCCTCGTCCAGGAACTCGATCAGCGCCGCGGTGTCGGCCACCAGCTCCTCGATCCGCATGCCATCGGCCGCCTCGAACGACGGCGCGATACCCCGGTTGTCGAAGACGCACACGCGGTACCCGGCCGCGACCAGCGCGGGAACCTGGTGCAGATCCCACACCCGGCCCGGCGACCCGGTGCCCATGATCAACACCACCAGCGGACCGCCGCCCTTGACGTCGGTGCCCTTGGTACGGTCGCCCTTGACCTGATAATTCAGTGCGATGCCGTTCACCGTGGCCAGTGGCATGAAAGAAACCTCTCTGCGGAGTGGAGCTGTCCGACAACCACGGTAACGGGACCGCCACGACACTGCACCGGGGTGGGGTGATCGGGTCGGGAGTTCATCGGCCGTGCACAGGCGACCGATAGTATTGGCTACTCGCACGCAGAGCGTTTGGGAAACCGGGAGGACGAACCACTATGGCCGCGAAGAGCAGCGCCAACGACATCGCCGACGACGAGCTCGAGCCGCTGGCCGACGAGACCGCTCGCCAGGCCCAGCGCGTCGTCGCGGCATACGCCGAAGACGCCGACGAGTGCCGGATGCTGCTGTCGATGCTCGGCATCGGCCCCAGCTGACCCTCCCCTACGACCACAACCTCAAAGCGGGACCCTGCGACGCGCAAAGGATGCGTGAGTGGACCAATGATCGATAAACAGTCCAACGACCGTCCGTCCGATGAGAGCGAATCCGTCGCGAGCGGTGCGGGCTCGGGGTTCGTCGTCGTGGCCAATCGGCTGCCGGTAGACCTCGAACGCCTGCCCGACGGCACGACCCGATGGAAGCGCAGCCCCGGTGGTCTGGTGACCGCGCTGGAGCCGGTCCTGCGCAGCAACAAGGGGGCCTGGGTCGGCTGGGCCGGTGTGCCCGACGTCGAGGTCGAGCCGATCATCGAGGACGGTCTGGAACTGCATCCGGTGCCGCTGACGGCGCAGGAGGTCGAGGACTACTACGAGGGGTTCTCCAACGGCACGCTGTGGCCGCTGTATCACGACGTGATCGTGCGCCCCGTGTACGACAGGGCCTGGTGGGCCGCCTATGTCGAGGTCAACCGCCGGTTCGCGGAGGAGACGGCGAAGGTGGCCGCCGAGGGCGCGACGGTCTGGGTGCAGGACTACCAGCTGCAGCTGGTGCCGAAGATGCTGCGGATGCTGCGGCCCGACCTGACCATCGGTTTCTTCCTGCACATCCCGTTCCCTCCGGTCGAGCTGTTCATGCAGATGCCGTGGCGCACCGAGATCGTCGAGGGCCTGCTCGGCGCCGACCTGATCGGCTTCCACCTACCCGGCGGCGCGCAGAACTTCCTGTACCTGGCCCGCAGACTGGCCGGTCAGCCCACCTCGCGCGGCACCATCGGCGTGCGGTCCAAGCTGGGTGTGGTGCAGGTCGGCTTCCGCACAGTGCGCGTCGGCGCGTTCCCGATCTCGATCGACTCCGCCGAGCTGGACGAGCATTCGCGGCGCCGTTCGGTGCGCGAGCGGGCCGCCAAGATCCGCGCCGAGCTGGGCAATCCGAAGAACATCATGCTCGGCGTCGACCGCCTCGACTACACCAAGGGCATCGACATCCGGCTCAACGCGCTGCAGGAACTGCTGGAAGAGGGCCGGATCGACCCGACCGAGACGGTGATGGTGCAGCTGGCGACCCCGAGCCGCGAACGCGTGCAGAGCTACATCAAGATGCGCGGCGACATCGAACGCCAGGTCGGCCGGATCAACGGCGAGTTCGCCCGCGTCGGCTACCCGGTCGTGCATTATCTACACCGCCCGATCCCCCGCGACGAGTTGATCGCCTTCTTCGTCGCCGCCGACGCCATGCTGGTGACCCCGCTGCGTGACGGTATGAACCTGGTCGCCAAGGAGTACGTGGCCTGCCACAGCGACCTCAACGGCGCCCTCGTGCTCAGCGAGTTCACCGGCGCGGCCGCCGAGCTGCGCCAGTCCTACCTGTGCAATCCGCACGACCTGGACAGCGTCAAGGACGCCATCGTCGGCGCGCTCGACGACGACCGCGACACCAAGCGCCGCCGGATGCGCTCGATGCGCCGCCAGGTGCTCACCCACGACGTCGAGCGCTGGGCCCGCGCCTTCCTCGACGCGCTCTCCCACGGCAATGTCGCCGGTTCGGCCCTGCTCAGCGAAGACGAGGACGTGTTCGGCGAAACGTCGCGCTGAGCGGCACACAGCGACCTCACAGCATGGGTCCAGCCACTTCCCAGCGAGGTGCGCGACGATGGGACCCATGAGCGGTGTGCCTGATGCACCCGAAGCCAGGGTGCTCGTCGTCGACGACGAACCGATGATCGTCGAACTGCTGGCGGTGAGCCTGCGCTACCAGGGTTTCGAGGTGGCCACGGCCGCCGACGGCGCCGAGGCCCTGGACAAGGCGCGCGTGTTCCGGCCGCAGGCGCTGATCGTCGACGTGATGATGCCAGGGATGGACGGCTTCGGCCTGCTGCGCAGGTTGCGCGCCGACGGCATCGACGCCCCTGTCCTGTTCCTGACCGCCCGTGACGAGGTCGAGGACAAGATCACCGGCCTCACCCTCGGCGCCGACGACTACGTCACCAAACCGTTCAGCCTCGAGGAAGTGGTGGCCCGGCTGCGGGTGATCCTGCGCCGCGCCGGCCAGACCGCGCCGGAAAAGGCGAGCACCCGGCTGCGCTTCGCCGACATCGAACTCGACGACGACACCCACGAGGTGTGGAAGGCGGGCGAGCCGGTTGCCCTGTCCCCCACCGAATTCACCCTGCTGCGCTACTTCATGGTGAACGCGGGCAGCGTGCTCAGCAAACCGCGCATCCTGGATCACGTGTGGCGCTACGACTTCGGCGGTGAGGTCGGGGTGGTGGAGACGTATGTGTCGTATCTGCGCAAGAAGGTCGACACCGGCGAGCAGCGGCTGATCCACACCCTGCGCGGCGTCGGATACGTGATGCGGGAGCCCGCCGCGCGATGAGGCCGCGCGTACCGAGGTTCTCGGCCATCCCGCTGCGGGTGACGCTGGTGCTGATCCTGGTGGCGATGGCCGGATTCGGTTTGGTCGCTTCGGGTTTCGTCGTCACCAAGGCGATGGAGACCTCGCTGCGGAATCGCACCGATCAGCAATTGACGGACGCGGCGATCGAATGGGAGCGCCGGGTCGGCCTGCCCGCCCCCGCGCTGCCGGCCCCGGCACCGGACCGTCAGCCTCCTGGCAGGTACTACCTACACGCCGAGAGCTCCGACGGAACCCGGGACATCACCCTGGACAACGTCTTCGGCACCGACGCCACCCCAGCGCTGCCCGATCCGCCTGCGCTGCAACCGGTCACGGTCGGCTCGGAAGGTGACTCGACCGAACAGTGGCGGGTGCTGACCGTGCACGGCAAGCACGCCTCGGCGACGGTCGCCTGGCCGCTCACCGAGAACATCGAGACCGTCCGCAATCTCGTCGTGCTGGAACTGGTGGTCGGCGCGATCATCCTGACGGCGTTGGCGATCGCCGCCTACTTCGTCGTCCGTGGCAGCCTGCGGCCGCTTGGCCGGGTCGAGGCGACCGCAGCGGCCATCGCGGAGGGCGAGCTGCACCACCGGATTCCGGTGCGCGGCACCGATACCGAGGTCGACCGCCTGTCCCGCTCGCTCAACAGCATGCTCACCCAGATCCAGCAGGCCTTCGCCGCCACCGAGGCCTCCGAGGCGGCCGCGCGCGAATCCGAGGCGAGGATGCGGCGTTTCGTCGCCGATGCCAGTCATGAACTGCGTACCCCGCTGACCACCATCCGCGGCTTCGCCGAGCTGTACCGGCAGGGCGCGACCGGCGATCCGGCGACGTTCATGAACCGGATCGAACACGAGGCGCAACGCATGGGCCTGCTGGTGGAGGACCTGCTGATGCTGGCCAGGCTCGACGCGCAACGACCCGTCGACCTGCGACCGGTCGACCTGCTCGCCATCGCGGGCGACGCCGTGCACAGCGCACGCGCGGTCGAGGAGGCCGCTGGCGAGCACCGGCCGATCACCCTCGACGTCGCCGAGGGCACCGGCACCCTGGAGATCCGCGGCGACGAGCACCGCCTCCGCCAGATCCTCACCAACCTGCTCAACAACGCCCGCACGCACACACCGGACGGCACGACGATCACCGTCCGGCTCACCCCGGCCGAAGACGAGGTGCGCGTGGAGGTCGCCGACACCGGACCCGGCCTTACTTCCGAGGAGTCCGCGCGGATCTTCGAGCGGTTCTACCGCGCCGACACCTCACGCGCCCGCAGCAGCGGCGGCACCGGCCTCGGCCTGTCCATCGTGGCCGCGCTGGTGGCGGCCCACAACGGCACGGTGGAGGTCGCGCCGACGCCGGGCGGTGGCGCGACATTCGTGGTCCGGCTGCCCCGAGACGACCGCGGCCCGGCCTGAGTTCAGGCCGGGCCGACGGCGCCACGGTGGATGCGATCCGCGTCGCGGTGGATCAGACCGGCGTGACCTGGGCGACCAGCCAGCGGTCGTCGGACTTGTCCAGCGAGACCCGCACCCGGCTACCGGAAGCGGTGCCGTCGGGGGTGTCCTTGCTGGTGGTCAGCTGGTTCAGGTACAGCAGCACGACGGCGTGCTCGGGATCGGCGGACACGACGCCTTCGGCCTGGGTGGTGGCCTTGACCGTGAGCTGCTTCTCCTTGGCGCCCGGCGCGATGGCCTGCTCGATCAGCTTCAGGTAGTCGCTGCGGAAGGACTCGGTCAGGCCGTCGGCCGCCTTCGGCAGCGCGGTGTCGACGGTGGCGGGCTCGTAGGTGAACATGGCGCTGACCGTGCGGCTGGCCGTGCTCATCGCGTCGGAGCGGGCCTGCTCGGTCCGGTCGTGCTGCCAGAGCTGATAGCCGCTCACACCGAGGACGATCGCGGCGATCAGGCCGAGGGCGGCAAGGCCGCCGAAGACGATCTTCATACGCTGGCTCATCCGACGAACTCCACTTTCGACACACTCATTCCGGTATCGCTGTTCGACACGGTGATCCGGAACCGGTACTGCCGCGACTGCGGTTCGGGCGAGCCGTTGTTGCTCACCGTCTGCTTCGCGGCGACGAGCACCTGCGCGGACTCGTCGTCGGCGGTGACGATGCCCGATTCGACCACCTCGCCGGTGGAGACCACATTCGCCTGCTTGACGATGTCCATGAACGGATCGACGCGACCGTCGAACTCGGTCTTGAAGTCGCCGGACGCCACCGAGAGAATCCGGTCGATATCCTCCTTGGCCGTGTCGGCGCGGATGGTGGTCAGGTTCAGCACCGCCTGGCGGGCGGTCTCGGTGTACTGCGCGCGCAGGTCTTCGTCCTGGTTCGCCGAGTAGGCCGTGAAGGCGGCGAAACCGGCGCCGGCGACCAGGGCGAGCACGAGCACGATCGCCGCGGCGAGGGCCAGGATGCGGGCGCCCGAGCGGGGTGCCGCGTCGGTGTCGTCGGCGGACTTCGTCAGATCGACCGGGGGCTTGTCCGAGGTCGCCGGGGCGGCGTCCGCGAGCTTCACCGTGTCGTCTGCGAGCTTCACCGTGTCGTCCTCGGACTTCACGGTGGTGACATCGGACTTCACGGTCGCGTCGGACTTCACGGTGGCGTCGGTGAGCTTCACCGTGCCGTCCGTGGTTGATGCAGTTTCGCTCTTACTGATGGTGACCGTTTCGGCCGCTGTCTCGTCGACCGGTGGTCCGGCCGAGCGTGCGGCCCGCCTGCGCGGGCGGCGGTTGTCGTTGTCGTTCATCGTTGCTGCTCCTCCAACATCGCCTGCCAGCTGGCCGGAACAGTGCCCGAGCCATCCGCGGCGATGTCGCCTTGGCGGTACGTGCGTCCGTCAGTGCCCAGATAGCTGCCGGTGGACGGATCATAAGGGCGCGCTGCGGCGGGGGTCACACCGCCCGTCGATGCGCCTGCGGGTGCCGAGGCCGGAGCGACCGGCTGCACCGGGCCGAACGGCGGGTTGTTGCCTTCCGGCACGAATCCCGTCCGGCACAGTTCGGGCGTTGGCGCCCGGACCCCGGGGAACTCCATGCACGGCGTGTTGCGGATGCCGCGCACCGCGATATTCGAGTCCTGCGGCACCTTGCAGTACAGCCCGGGCGGAGTGTCCATCGGGGTCAGTTCGCTCGGCTGCCGCCACTGGTCCGCGGGCAGGAAGCCGGTGGTACAGGCGGGCGGGTCGTTGAGGACGGTCATGAAGTCGACCATCACGCCGTACTTCGCCGGCCCACGGATGGCGGTTCGCAGCGCCGCGATCAGCGGCGGGAAGACGACCATGAGCTGTTCCAGGCTCGCGTTGTACGTCACGCCGACCTGTCCGAGGCTCACCAGATTGGTGGCGAGCAGCGGCAGGGTGGGCCGCAGATCCTGGAACTGCCTGTTCACCGTCTCCATCGCGGAAGGACTGTTGTTCAACAGGCTCCGCAACGTGGGATCGTGCTCGCGGAGTTGATCGGTGAGCGTGGCCAGATCCGCTGTCCAGGAACGGATATCGTCGGCGGATCGGGTCTGGGTGTCCAGCAGCGGACCGATCTGGTCGAGCAGCTTCTTGGTCGGCTCGATATCGGTTTCGGCCTGCTGCACCAGCAGCGCCGCCGAGTCGATGAACCGCTGCAGATCGGGCCCTGCGCCGTTGAACGCGTGGAACGCCTCGTCGATCACCTGCTTCAGGCGGGTGTCGGCGACGGTGGCGAGCAGCTTGTCGGCCTGGTCGAGCATCGCGCCGACATCCTGGGGCAGGTGGGTGCGCTGCTCCGGGATCACCGAGCCGTCGCGCAGATGCTTGTCGGACGGCTGCTCGGTGGGCACCAGGTCGACGTACTGCTCGCCGATGGCCGAGACACTGCGCACCCACGCGCTCGAATCGGCGGGCACCTTGTAGTCGCTGTCGATCGACAGATCCGCTTCGACCCCTGCCGTCGTCAGCCGCACCGCTTCGACCTTGCCGATGTTCTGTCCACGGTAGGAGACATTGGCGGTGGGATAGAGCCCACCGGTGGCGGCCAGCTGCACGGTCACCGCGTACCGGCCGATGCCTAACATCGCGGGTACCTGCAGGTAGCTGCCGCTCATCACGACGAGACCGACGACCGTGAGCACCGCGAAGATCGCGAGCTGGATTCGCACGAACCGGGTGAGTTTCATCGACCCGCCCCTTCCTGGCCGGGCAGCGGCGCGGTGATACCGGGGATAGCGGGCAGGCCGGGAATGGACGGTAGCCCTGGAATGGTGGGCAGGGGTCCGGGGGCCTGCGGGGCCGCGAACGGCGCGGTGGCCGGGTCAGCGGCATCGGTGGCGGTCGACGGCGCGAACGAGCCGACGACGCCCTCGACACCACCGAAGCGACCGCCGAGCGGGGTACCGGTGAGCCAGTTGCTGTCGAGGCGGCTGGCGGTCAGGTCGAACGTGATGAACAAGTTCATGTAGTCGCCCATGATCGCGTTGTCGATGTTCTTGATCGGGAACGGGAAGGTCGGCAGGATGCCCAGCGCCTGGACCAGGTTGTTTCCGGTGTCGGCCAGCGTTTTCAGCACGGGACCGAGACTGCGGAGATTGGCCACCAGATCGTCACCGCTGGTCTTGATGAGTCGTTCGCTGACGTCACCGAGCTCACCGAGCGCGGTGATCGCCGCGGTGATGTTCGCCGACCGGTCGGCCAGCGCGGTGAGTGCGGGATGGATCTGTTCGATCGCCTCGGCGATCACATCACGCTGACCGGCCAGTTTCACCGCGAGCTGGTCCAGGCCCTCCATCGCGGCGATGATGCTGCCGGTCTGCCGCTCCAGACCGGTGGTCAGCTCGTTGAGCTGCGGCAGCAGGTCGGCGATCTCGTCCTCGCGGCCGTTCACCATCGCGTTCAGTTCGGTGGTGATGGTCTCGAGCTGCGCGATACCGCCACCGTTGAGCACCACCGACAGCGAGGACAGCACCTGCTCGGTGGTCGGGTAGGCGCCCGCGCGTTCGAGCGGGATGACATCGCCGCCGCGCAACTGCCCTTCCGGCGCGACCGTGGTCGGCGCGGACAGCTCGACGTGGTTGCTGCCGAGCAGACTGGTCTGGCCGATCTTGGCGATCGCGTTGGCGGGCAGATGGACTTCGGGGTTGAGCGACACCGTCACCAGCGCGTGCCAGCCCTCGACCTCGATCCCGGTGACGTTGCCGACCTCGACATCGTCCACCCGCACCGGTGAATTCCGGGTCAGGGTGGTGACATTGGGCATCTGGATCCGCACGGTGTACGAGCCGGGCCCGCGCCCCTCGGAGCCGGGCATGGGCAGCGAGTTGAGCCCGTCCCATTGACAGCCGGTGGTGCCGAGCGCGACGGCGACGCCGACGGCCAGCCCGGCGAGTATGCGTTGCCGCCTCATCGCTGTCCTCCTGGAACGGCAAGCCCGGCAAGACCTTCGGGCACGGTGATCGGAGCAGCGGCCGGTGCCTGGTTCGGCTGGCCCGCGCCGGCCAGACTCGGGTCGCTGTACACCAGTTGCTCGGGGAAGGCGGTCACGCCGCTGGCCGGGTTGGTCATGATCGGCACGTAATTCATCGCCAGCGAGCTGATCACCGGTGCCAGGAACTCCGCGCACAGATCCGCGGACCTGTCCGAGTTGTTGAGCTCCAGCGCCCGGATCGAACCGCACAGGAAGCTGAGTGGACTGGCCGAGTTGTTCAGCGCCACCGCGCCGGTGAGCGAGCCCTGAGCCGGCTTGTAGAGCTGGTAGAAGTTCACCATCGCGGTCGGGCCGGAGTGCAGCACCTGTTCGAGCTGGGGTCGCTTGTCGACCAGCGTCTGGGTGACATCGGCGAGCCGCTCGACGCCCTCGGTCAGTTCGCCCCCGGTGCCGTCGAGGAACCGCTTCACATCGGCCAGCGCCACATCGAGACTGTCCAATCCGGCGCCGAGTTCTTCGGATGCGCCGGCCAGCACCGAGGACACCGAAGCCAGCCGACCGCTGAACTGCACGATCTGCTCATTGCTCGCCGAGAGCACCTCGACGAACTTCTGCAGGTTGCGAATGGTGCCGAACAGGTCGGTTCGCCCGTCGGACAGGGTGGTCAGGGTCGCGGACAGTTCGCGCAGGGTGTCCCGGAACTTCTGTCCGTTGCCGTCGAGGTTCTCGGCCGCGGTGTCGACGAAGCGGCCGAAGGAGCCCTGCTTGTCGTCACCGACGGGACCGAGCGCCGTCGACAGTTTGGTCAATTCGGCCTTGATCTCGTCCCACTCCACCGGCACCGCGGTGCGCTCGAGCGGAATCTGCGCGCCGTCGGCCAGTTTCGGGCCGCCACTGTAGGCGGGCGCGAGCTGCACGAAGCGGGCCGACACCAGCGACGGCGCGATGATCACGGCGCGCGCGTCCGCGGGCAGATCGACGCTGCTGTCGATACTCATCTGCACGCGCACCTGGCCCTTGCCGGGTTCGATCGAGTCGATGCTGCCGACGGTGACGCCGAGCACCCGCACCTCATCGCCTTCGTACAGGCCGGTGGTGGAGGTGAACGCGGCGGTCACCGTGTTCTTTCCGGCGCCGGTGACGAGGTAGACGCCGACCGCCACCAGCGCCGCGATCACTACCACCGCCACCGCGATCGTCCAGCGCGGCAACCCGCGCACCTGCTGGGTCAAGCTCATCGCGGGGGATCCTCCTCAGCAGGAGCGATGTACGGCGTCCTCGGGTTGGTGAAGATGTCGATCAGGTCTTGTGGCACTTGTTCCGGCCAGACCAGCGCGTCGACGAGGGGGCGCAATTCGGTACTGGTCGCGTTCACCACGTAGGCGTTGAACCAGGGCCCGTTGCCGACCTGCTCACCGAGCGCGGCAGCGTAGGGACCGAGGCCGTCGAGGGCTTCGTTGAGGTTCTGTTCGTTGCGCTGGAGCAGGGCGAGTACCGAATTCAGGCGGTCCAGCGTCGGCCGCATCTGCGGCTCGTTGTCGGCGACCAGGCCCGAGAGCTGCCTGGCCACATCGTCGATATAGACGACGAGCTGGTTGATCGCGGCCCGGCGCCGGTCGAGCTCGCCGAGCAGCTCGTTGCCGTCGATGAGCAGCGTATTGAGCTGGGTGCTGCGGTCAGCCAGGATCTTGGTGACATTCTGTGCCCGGGCCAGCAGGTCGGTCAGCGCCTGGTCGCGCACATTGATGCTGCGTGACAGAGCGGTGACACCGTCGAGCGCGTTGCGCAGCGGGCCCGGCGTGTCGGCGAAGGCCGCCGACAGGGTGTCGAGGGTCTGGTCGACCTGATCCAGATCGAGATCGCGCACGGTCCCACCGAGATCGCTCAGCGCTTCGTTGAGCGAGTAGGGCGAGGTGGTGCGGTCGACCGGGATGGTGTCCCCGGTGCCGATCGCGCCGGGGCCGGTCGGCACCACGTCCAGCGATTTGCGGCCGAGTACCGTATTGGTCTTGATCGCGGCGGTGGTCTTCTCCCCCAGCACGATCGACTCGTCGAGGTCGAACTTCACCAGGACCTTGTCGCCGTCGAGGCTGACCTGCCGCACCTCGCCGGAACGCACACCGGCCACGTGAACCGGGTCGCCCGGTACCAGGCCGCCCGCATCGAGGAAGTTCGCGGTGAACGTCGCTCCCGAGCGGATGAAGGGCAGCTCGGTGAATTGCAGCGTCGCGAGCGAGATCGTCACCGCCAGAACCACACCGACGATACCGATCGTCGCCGCCGACGATTTGTTCTCATTCATTGGGCGTGCACCTTCCGGTCGCCTGCAGACCCGGCGCGTGAACTTCCATCGGCTGGCCGTTGGGGCCGCTGACCAGGAAGTTGGTACCGCAGATATACAGCTGCAGGAACGAACCGTAGGCACCGATCCGGATGAGCTTCTTGTAGGTATCCGGCAGTTTTCCGAGCACCCACTCGATGTGATCGGAACCCTCGTCCAGGTTCGTGGCGAGCCTGCCGGTCTGTTCGATGGTGTTGCGCAGATCGGGACGGGCCTGCACGAGCAGGTCGTTGAGTTCCTGTGTCGCGCCCGCGATCCGCGGCAACGCGTTGCCGATCGGGTCGCGCTGGGCGGACAGGTCGCTGACCAGGCGCTGCAGCTCGTCGATGGTGGTGGCGAACTGATCGCCGCGATCGTCGATGGTGGCGAGCACGGTGTTCAGGTTGTCGATCACGCTGCCGATCAGCGCGTCCCGGTCCGCCAGGGTCTTGGCGAAGTTGCCACCGCTGTTCAGCAGCGAGACCAGAGTGCCGCCCTGCCCCTGGAAGATCTGCAACAGCGCCGCGGTGAGGTCGTTGACCTGCGCCGGGTCGAGCCCTCGCAGCAGCGGCTTGAATCCACCGAGCAGCAGATCCAGATCCAGCGCGGGCGAGGTCTGCTCACGGCCGATGGTGTCACCGCCGGAGAGCCGTCGGGCCGAACCAGGGCCTTCCAGCAATTCCATGTAGCGGTCGCCGACCAGGTTCTCGTACTTGATCGCCGCACGGGTACTGGCCAGCACCGCGTACTTGCTGTCGACATCGAACTCGACATGGGCGAGGTTGTCGTCGCCGACCTTCACCGATGTCACCGAACCCACCGGCACACCGGCGATGCGCACTTTGGCACCGGGCAGCATGCCCGAGGAGCTGGTGAACACCGCGCGATAGCCGTTCTCGCTGGAGAACCGCGCCTGGCTCAAGACGATCGCCAGGCCGGCGAACACCAGCGTCATCACCACGGTGAAGATCGCCAGTTTGATCGTCGTCCCCGTGTTCCTCACCGCGTCACTCCCGGCAGTCCGTCCAGCAGCAGCTGGAATACCTTTGGCACACCGTGGAATTCGTGCTGGGTGTTCGGCGTGTACACCGTGCCCTCGCTGGTATCGGTCACCAGATAGTCCGAATGGCTTTCCGGTACCCGGTCCACCACACCCGCACAGCGCGGGCCGCCGGTGGCGTTCACCTTGGGCAAGTCGTTCGGGTAGGTGTAGGGCTGGGCGCCGAGCATGAAGCTGGCATTCATGCCGACACCCGGCAGCAGCCCGCCCATCATGTCCTCGGCGATCGGCATCAGCGGGCCGAGGCCGTCGATGATGCAGCCCAGAGCGGGCGCGTACTCGAACAGCAGGGCGGTCGTCGGCCGTAGCAGGTCGAGCGCGGTCACCAGGTCGTGTTCGTTCTCGCGCAGGACCGAACCGACCGTGTCGGACAGCCCGATCACATTGACCAGCACGTTGTCGAGCTGGCCCTGCATCTCGGCGATGGTCTGCGAGGTGACCGTCGCGTTGTCGACGGTGCGCAACAGCGGGTCGGTGACCTCGGCGTAGAGGCCGGTCACCGCGGCGGTCTTGTCCAGATCCGACTGCAGGGTCGGCAGGTATGGATTGAGTTCGCGCAGATAGCGATCCGAGCGCACCAGCAGGTCGCCGAGCTTGTCGCCGCGGCCTTCCAGGGCGGTGCCCAACGCGGTCAGTGTCGCGTTGAGCTTCTCCGGCTCCACCTGGGCGAGCACGTCGGACAGGTGCTGGAACAGGGTGTTGAACTCGACGGTCACCGAGCTCGCCGCCACGGTGCTGCCCGGGGACAGCGAGGCCGAGGCCGGCTGGTCGGGGACGATGAAGTTGACGTACTTGGCGCCGAACACCGTGGTCGAGCGGATGTCGACACCCGCGTTGGCGGGCACCAGCTTCAGCTGGTCGGGGTCGAGCTCGAGCCGCAGCTGGGCGCCGTCGTCACGCAGGTCGATGTCGGCGACCCGGCCGATCTCGACGCCGCGCATCTTCACCTTGGCGTCGGGGTCGAGGACCAGACCCGTGCGTGGCGTATCCACCAGCACCACGGCGGTATTGGTGAACGCACCCTGGAAGAGTGCGATCGCGAGCGAAGCGCCGGCGACTAGCAGGCCGACCAGCGCGAGCGCGGCGAGCTTACGCCCGAGCCCGCCCTGCAGTGCGGCAACGATCCGTGAGGTATCCATCGCGCTATCCCGAGAGGTGGAAGTTGCCGGAGGTGCCGTAGATGGCCAGCGAGATCAGCAGCGTCACTGTGACGACCGCGACCAGCGAGGCTCGCACCGCATTGCCTACCGCGACACCGACACCCACCGGACCGCCCGCGGCGTTGAAACCGAAGTAGGTGTGGATCAGCATGACGGCCAGTGCCATGACGATCGCCTGCGCGAACGACCACAGGATGTCGCTCGGAATGAGGAACGTCGAGAAGTAGTGGTCGTAGACGCCGGCCGACTGGCCGTAGATGACCACCGTCGCGAAGCGGCTGGCGAGGAAGGAGGCGATCACCGCGAGTGCGTAGAGCGGGATGATCGCGATCAAGCCGGCCAGCACCCGGGTACCGACGAGGAACGGCACCGGCCTGATCGCCATCGATTCCAGCGCGTCGATCTCCTCTGCCACCCGCATCGCGCCCAGCTGGGCGGTCGCGCCTGCGCCGATGGTGGCGGCCAGACCGATGCCGGAGATCACCGGCGCGGCGATGCGCACATTGATGAAGGCGGCGAAGAAGCCGGTCAGCGCCTCGACACCGATATTGCCGAGCGAGCTGTAGCCCTGCACCGCGATGGTGCCGCCCGCCATGAGGGTCAGGAAGCCGACGATCACGACGGTGCCGCCGATCACCGCCAGTGCGCCACTGCCCATGCTGATCTCGGCGATGAGCCGGATGGTCTCGGTGCGGTAATGCACCAGCGCGCGTGGCACCGAGGCGAGCGCCTTGACGAAAAAGATCGCCTTGTCGCCGAGGGAATCCACCGATTTCGACACCCGGTCGAAACGGCGGACCGTGCGCGGGAACTTACTGCGAACTACGAATGCCATTTCGGTCACCGCACCGTGAATTTCAGGCCGATCGCGGTGACAACCACATTCACCACGAAAAGCGCCATGAAGGCGAATACCACTGTTTGGTTCACCGCGTCACCGACACTCTTGGGTCCGCCTTTCACCTGCAGGCCGAGATAGCAGGCGACCATTCCGGCGATCAACCCGAACAGACCGGCCTTGACCTCGGAGATGATCAGCTCGGGCAGATTCGTCAGCAGCGGAATGCCGTTGACGAACGCGCCGGGGTTCACGCCCTGCAGGAACACCGAGAAAGCGAAGCCACCGACGATGCCGACAGTGCACACCAGGCTGTTGAGCATCAGCGCGACGAACATCGAGGCGAACACGCGCGGCACGACCAGTCGGCTGATCGGGTCGATGCCGAGCACCATCATCGCGTCGATCTCTTCGCGAATCGTGCGTGCGCCCAGGTCCGCGCAGATCGCGGTGGCGCCGGCGCCCGCCACGATCAGCACCGTGACGATCGGGCCGACCTGCGTGACGGCACCGAACGCGGCGGCCGCCCCGCTGAGGTCGGCGGCGCCGATCTCGCGCAACAGGATGTTGAGGGTGAATACCACCAGCACCGTGAACGGAATCGCGACCAACAGCGTCGGCACGATCGAGACGCGAGCGACGAACCACGACTGGTCGATGAACTCACGCCATTGGAACGGTCGGCGCACGGTAGCTTTCGCCACGTCCGCGCCGAGTTCGAAGAATCCGCCGACTGCCCGCAACGGGACAGCAAGGAGGTCGTTCACGCGAATACCTCCTTCTTGGACGGGCGGACCGATCGACCCGCGTACCCGTACTTCACCGCCACCCCGATCTGAAGACTGCCCAAAGACTAGAACATGTTCCTGTTGATGTCTGCCGTTTGGGGAGACTATTACCAGGACTTTTTCACGAAATGTGCCGTCAAAACTGAAACGAAAACTGACCGGATGCCTTTTACCTCCTGTGAGGCGCCACACACCCCGACGCTCATGTCTACCAACACCTGGACCTGTGATCAACACAACTCGGCAGACATGCCCGTCGTGGCGCGCGGCGAGCCAACACCCGGCAAATCGGTGGTTCGGAGATCAGCCCAGATCGCGGAGCGAGCGGGCCGAGAACGTGTGGTCGGCGGGCCGCTCGGCAAAGTAGCCGTGCAGCGTCGAGGCGAGGTCTTCCTCGGACCATTCGGCACCGGCGGCGTCGAAGCGAGCCTCGACCTCGGGCGCCGCCATCAGGGCGACCATCGGGCCGTAGACGACGAATACCTGCCCGTTCACCGCGTCGGCGGCGGGCGAGGCGAGATAGGCGACGAGCTTGGCGACATGTTCGGGCGCGAGCGGGTCGACCGAGCCCTCTGGCGCCTCGGAGAACACGGCCTCGGTCATCGCGGTCCTGGCCCGCGGGCAGATCGCGTTGGAGCGAACGCCGAACCGGGAAAGCCCACGCGCGGCCGACAGCGTCAGCGCGGTGATACCCGCCTTCGCGGCGCCGTAGTTCGCCTGCCCTTCGGGTCCGAGCAGCCCGGCCTCCGAGGAGGTGTTGACCAGCCGGCCGTAGACCGGCGCACCCGCGGCCTTGGACGCCGCGCGCCAGTAGGCGCCCGCATTGCGCGAGAGCAGGAAGTGACCGCGCAGGTGCACGGCGATCACCGCGTCGAAGTCCTCGTCGGACATGTTGAACAGCATGCGGTCGCGGGTGATGCCCGCGTTGTTGACGACGATGTCGAGGCCGCCGAGGGATTCCTGGGCGGTCGCGATGAGCGCGTCGGCCGTCGAGCGCTCGGCGATGCTGCCGCCGACGAACTCCGCCTTGCCGCCGAGCTCGCGAATCGCGGCGATGGTCTCGGCGGCGGCATCCTCGGTGAGGTCGTTGACCACGACCGCCGCACCCGCGCCCGCCAGCGCGAGGGCTTCGGCCCGGCCGAGCCCGGCCCCGGCGCCGGTGACGATAGCGACCCGGCCGTCCAGTGAAGTCTGCATCACACTCATCGGGCCGACTTTAGAACGTGTTTCACTATCCGACAAGAGGCGATCACGCCAACCTCAGCGCAGCCTTGGGACACTGCGCCACCGCTTCCTCTGCGTCGGCGACGCGATCGTCGGCCACATCACCCTCGAGCACGTGCAGCTGATCGTCGTCATCGAGTTCAAACATGTCAGGGGCGATTCCAACGCACACGCCGTTCGCTTCACACCGGTCGAAATCGACGATGATCTTCATGAGAACTTCCTTCCACGCGGTCTCCGCGACACTAACCCAGACAGTACGCCCACGAGACGGGAACAGCTGTCGATTCACTGTCAATACTGGAACATGTTCCAGTTGATATGCAATGATCGGTTTCGGCGGGGCCCATCCCCTGCGCCCCGCCCCGTCCGTTTTCGCAGCAGAGACCGAGGTAGGGACCCATGCGCGTCGCGTATACGCCGCAGCAGGAAGAATTGCGCGCCGAGCTGCGCGAATATTTCGCCCGGTTGATGACGCCGGAACGACGCGCGGCGCTGAGCCTGCAGACCGGCGAGTACGGCGAGGGCAATGTCTACCGCGAGGTCGTCCGCCAGATGGGTAAGGACGGCTGGCTGACGCTGAGCTGGCCCAAGGAGTACGGCGGCCAGGACCGCACGACGATGGATCAGCTGATCTTCGTCGAGGAGGCCGCCATCGCCGGCGCGCCCGTCCCGTTCCTCACGCTCAACTCGGTCGCGCCGACGATCATGCAGTACGGCACCGAGGAACAGAAGAAGTTCTTCCTGCCCAAGATCGCCTCCGGTGAGCTGCACTTCGCCATCGGTTACTCCGAGCCGGGCGCAGGCACCGACCTCGCCTCGCTGCGCACCGCCGCGGTGCGCGACGGCGACGACTTCGTCATCAACGGCCAGAAGATGTGGACCAGCCTCATCGCCTACGCCGACTACATCTGGCTGGCGGTGCGCACCGATCCGACGGCCAAGAAGCACAAGGGCATCACGATGTTCATCGTGCCCACCGATGTCGAAGGGTTCTCCTGGACGCCGGTGCACACGATGGCCGGGCCCGACACCAGCGCCACCTACTACCAGGACGTGCGGGTTCCCGCGTCGTCGATCGTCGGGCCGGAGAACGGCGGCTGGTCGCTGATCACCAACCAGCTCAACCATGAGCGCGTCGCGCTGACCTCGGCCGGGCCGCTCTCGCTCGCGGTCAACCAGACGGTGCGGTGGGCGCGCGAGACCACCGGTCCCGACGGCAAGCGGGTGATCGACCAGGAGTGGGTGCGCCTGAACCTGGCTCGCGTCTACGCCAAGGTCGAATACCTCAAGCTGCTGAACTGGGAGATCGCCAGCCGCGCCGACCAGGGTGGCGAGGCGGCGCCGAAGCCGTGGGACGCCTCCGCGTGCAAGGTCTACGGCACCGAACTGGCCACCGAGGCCTACCGCCTGCTGATGGAGGTCGTCGGCTCGCACGGTTACCTGCGCCAGGACTCCCCCGGCGCGGTCATGCTCGGCAGGCTCGAGCGGATGCACCGCGCCGCGCTGATCCTCACCTTCGGCGGCGGCACCAACGAGGTGCAGCGCGACATCATCGCCATGACCGCCCTGCGCCAGCCCGCTTCCGCCCGCTGATCCCGAAAGCCGGTATCCCCTCATGGATTTCACACCCACCGAAGCCCAGACCGATCTCGCCCGGCTGACCGGCGAGATCTGCGCCAAGCTCGTCACCGCCGACCGCCTGCGCGAACTCGACACCGCGGGCCGCTACGACGAGCAGCTGTGGAAGTCGCTCGCCGAGACCGGCGTGCTCGCGGCCGCGCTGCCGGAAGCTTTGGGCGGCAGCGATTTCGGCATGCTCGAGCAGACCGCGATCCTGCGTGAACTCGGTCGCGTGGTCGCCGCGGTGCCCTACCTGTGGTCGATCATCCTCGGCGCCGGCGCGCTGGCGAAGTTCGGCGATGCCGATCAGCAGCAGCTGGCCGCGCGGGCGGGCGCGGGCGAGATCGTGCTGACCGCCGCGCTCGCCGAGGAACTGCGCGCCACCACCGCCGCGCCGGGCATCGTCGCCGAGTCCGCCGGTGCGGCCTGGACGCTGACAGGCACCGCGACCACCGTCGCCTACGCCGACCGCGCCGAGCGAATCCTGGTGCCCGCCATCACCTCCCATGGCGTCGGCGTCTTCGTGGTCGACCCGGACCACGCTTCGGTCACCCGCACCGCCCAGCAGGTCGTCGACCTGAGCCCCGAGTTCGTCGTCGAACTCTCGGGCACCCCCGCCGAACTGCTCGGCACCGTCGAATCCGGCGCCGACATCCTCACGTGGCTGCGCGAACACGCCTGGCTCGGCCTCTCCGCGCTTCAGCTCGGCACCCTGGAACGCGCACTCGAGCTGACCGCCGAGCACACTCGCACCCGCGAACAGTTCGGCAAGCCGATCGGCTCCTTCCAGTCCGTCGCCCAGCGCCTGTCGGACGCCTACATCGACATCGGCGGCCTGCGCCTGACGGTCACCCAGGCCGCCTGGCGCCTGTCCGAGAACCTCCCCGCCGCCGAGTCCATCCACATCGCCAAGTTCTGGGCAGCCGACGCGGGCCACAAGGTCGCCCACACCGTCGTCCACGTCCACGGCGGCCTCGGCATCGACCGCGACCACATCGCCCACAACTACTTCACCGCCGCCAAACACCACGAATTCGCCCTCGGCGGCGCCACTCCCCACCTCCTCGCCCTCGGCGCCGAACTGGCGTCGATGGAGTAACCTTGCTAGGGCCAAGCAAGGCAAGGTAACTTGTAGCCATACAGCCGGAGCCGGTGATCGCGTCAAGTGCCTACAAGCACGGCATCGACTCCGGCGACATGGTGCACGCTTTCGATAATGCGCTCGCCGCGTTCGATCTCGATGACGGTTTCATCATGCTCATCGGACCGGCAATGGACGCGACGATGCTGGAAGTCGGCTACGTGACCAGTACCGACTCCCACGTCATCATCCACGCTATGGAGGCCCGGCCGAAGTTTCTGAGGTGATGAACATGCCGCGTACGACGAAAGACATCCTCGCCCACGCCGACGACCTGGCGAGGCGATTCGAGAACTACGAGCCGCGAGCGGAAGACGAGCGCGACCCCGCCGCGCTCGCTGCTCTGCGAGCGGCTGTGGTCGCAAGGGCCGAGGCGGAACGCCAGGTCATCGACGGCGTCGCCGCCGCCCGAGAGCGTGGCGTGCCATGGTCGACCATCGGCGCCGAAGTCGGCACTTCGGGCGAAGCCGCACGCCAGAAGTACGGCCCACTCCTCGCCTCGTAACTCGATCGGTCTACCGCGACACCTACTCGGCGAGCCGCGCGCCGTCGGCCTCTTCCGGCACGGGCTCAGCCGCACGCGCACCTTCCCCTAGCCGACGATTCAGCTCACCGCTCGCATGGAGCACATGCGCTGCCGCCGCGCTGAACCGGCGCTCACCATCCACAGATTCCCTCGGCTGGTCCACCTGCTCACGATACGAGCGGCCGATCGATCAGGGTCGAAGTCAGGTAGCGCTGGAGGGTGGGGGCGATGTCGGTGACGATCTGGGTGGGGGTCAGGTCGACTACCGGGGGGATGCGCAAGACGTAGCGGCACAGGGCCAGGCCGAGGAGTTGGGTGACGATGAGGGCTGCGCGGCGGGGGGCGTCGGTGGGAGTGCCGAAGCGGAGGACGGCGGGGAGGACCTGGTCGGCGAAGATTTCTCGGAACCGGGCTGCGACGGCTTCGTCGGTGATCGAGGAGCGGAGCAGGATCAGCAGGACGGTGTTGTCGTTTTCCTCCCAGATAGTGAGGAAGCGGCGGATCACCAGCTCACCCATGGTGTCCGGGTCGGCGGCGGCCAGGTCGGGGAGGTCGAGGTCGATCTGGGCGGCGGCGGCGAAGAGGCCGTCCTTGGAACCGAAGTAGCGCATGACCATGGACGGGTCGATCGCGGCGTCGGCGGCGATGGCGCGGATGGTCGCCTTCGCGTAGCCGTCGGTGGCGAAGCGGGCGCGCGCGGCGGCGAGGATGGCGGCGCGGGTGGCGTCGGAGCGGCGGGCCGGGGTCTCCTGGTCGGCGGAAATCATGTCAACAAGTGTAGGCCAACAACTGTTGACTTTCATCGACGGCCGGGTTTACCGTTATGCCTACAAGCGTTGGCAAACAAACGTTGACCAGGAGTCGTCATGACCGCCACCTCACTGCCCGAAGCCACTTCCGTCATCATCGTCGGCGCGGGCCCCGCCGGTCTCACCGCCGCGATCGTGCTCGCCGAAGCGGGCGTCGAGCATGTGCTCATCGATCGGCTGAGCGAGGGCGCCAACACTTCTCGTGCCGCGGTCGTGCACGCCAGGACCCTGGAGGTCCTCGACGAACTCGGCATCGCGAAGGAACTCCTCGCGCGCGGTATCCAGGTTCCCACCTTCAAGGTGCACGATGGCCCGAAAACGTTGGCCACCGTCGAATTCGGTGACCTGCCGACCGCCCACCCCTACACGCTGATGATCCCCCAGGATGTCACCGAGCAGGTCCTGCTCGACCGGCTGCACGAGCTGGGCGGCACCGTCCACCGGCCGCTCACCGTCGATCGGGTCAGCGACGAGAACGGCCGTGTCACCGTCGAATACACCACCGCCGACAACACGGCGGGCGCCATCACCGCCGACTATGTGATCGGCGCCGACGGCATGCACAGCGTGGTACGCGAGCAGGCGGGCATCGGCTTCACCGGCGACACCTACCCGGCGTCGTTCGTCCTGGCCGATGTCAGGATGAGCTGGCCGACGCCGCGAACCGAAGTCTCGCTGCATCTTTCACCGGAGGGCGTCACCGTGGTCGCCCCGTTGCCCGACGAGAACCAGGACCGCTACCGCGTCGTCGCCACCGTCGACGAGGCGCCCGAGAACCCGACGATCGCCGACATCCAGACCCTCCTCGATGCCCGCGGCCCGGCAGGTGAGATCCGGGTCGACGAGGTCCTGTGGAGCTCACGCTTCCGCGTGCACCACCGCGTCGCCGACCACTACCGCGCGGGCCGCATCCTGCTCGCGGGCGACGCCGCGCACGTCCACAGCCCGGCGGGCGGGCAGGGCATGAACACCGGCATCCAGGACGCCGCGATGCTCGCCGGGCTGCTGACGAAAGTGATTGGCGGCGCCCCGGATTCGCTGCTGGACGACTACGAGACCGTCCGCAGGCCGATCGCCATGGACGTAGTCGCTTTCACCGACCGGATGACCCGCATGGCCACCCTCGAGTCGGCCCCGGCCCGCACCCTGCGCAATACCGCGGTGCGCCTGCTCACCAGCATCCCGGCAGTCCGCGGCAAACTGGCCTACCAGCTCGCAGAGCTCGGCAACCGCTGAAAAATGGGCCCTCCCGGCGACATTGCCGGAAGGGCCCATTGCTGTTCGAACCGCTAGGCGGAGCCAGCCTCGGCGTGCTCGTCGGCGGGACGCTCGTCGGTCTGCGCCTTGGCCCACCGGTAATCCGGCTTGCCCGCGGGCGAGCGCTTGATCTCGTCGACGAACCACAGGCTGCGCGGCTGCTTGTACGACGCGATCTCCTGCGCCAGCACCGGCTTCAGCTCGGCCAGGGTCGGACGCTTGTTGTCGCGACACTGCACCACCGCGACGACCCGCTGACCCCAGCGCGCGTCCTCGACACCGACGACGAGGGCGTCGAAGACGTCCGGATGCGCCTTGAGCGCGCCCTCGACCTCTTCGGGGTAGATCTTCTCGCCGCCGCTGTTGATGCTCACCGAACCGCGGCCGAGCATGGTGACGGTGCCGTCTTCCTCGACGCGCGCGTAGTCGCCGGGGATCGCGTAGCGAACCCCGTTGAACTCCTTGAACGTCGCGGCCGACTTGACCTCGTCCTTGTAGTAGCCGAGCGGGATGTGCCCGCTGCGGGCGAGCAGGCCGACGACGCCGGAACCCGGCTCGACCGGATTGCCTTCCTCGTCGAGCACCTGGGTGGCCGCGTCGATCTTCACGCGCGGGCCACCGGTGTGGGTTTGGCCCTTGGCGATCGTCGCCAGACCACCGAAACCGGTTTCCGAGGAACCGATGGAGTCGGTGAGCAGGCGGTTGGGCAGCAGCTCGAGGAACTTGTCCTTCAGCGGCGGCGAGAACAGCGCCGCGCTGCTGGCGAGCACGTACAGCGACGAGAGGTCGTAGGGCTCACCGGTTTCCGGGTTCCCCTCCTCCAGCGCGTCGAGCATGGGCCGCGCCATCGCGTCGCCGGTGATGAAGATCAGGTTGATCTTGTGCTTGTCGACGGCCTGCCAGACACCGTGCCCGCTGAACTCGGGGATCATCACGGCCTTGCCGCCACCGAACAGGCTGTGGAAGGTGGCCCACTGCGCGCCGCCGTGGATCATCGGCGGAATCGGGAAGCGCACCATCTGCGGATTCGCGGCGCCGACCTTGGCCAGCTCCCACTCGTCCTTGGTGTACTCGCCGGTGATGAAGTTGATGCCGGCGCCGAGCACCCGCCACACGTCCTCGTGCCGCCACATCACGCCCTTGGGCAGGCCGGTGGTGCCGCCGGTGTAGAGCATGTAGATGTCGTCGGGCGAGCGCTCGCCGAAGTCGCGCTCTCCGGAGGACGCGGCCAGCGTCGCCTCGTACTCCACCGTGCCGGGCGAGGTCGGGGCGTCCGTGCCGTCCTCGACGACGAGCACCGTCTTCAGTCCTGGCACCTTCGAGCGGACCGCGTCGACCTTGTCGGAGTAGCGGCGCTCATGGATCAGCGCGACCATGTCCGAGTTGTCGAAGATGTGCAGTAACTCGTTCTCGACGTAGCGGTAGTTGACGTTGATCATCACCGCCCGCGCCTTGAAGATCGCCACCATCGCTTCGACGGCTTCGACGGTGTTCCTGGAATAGATTCCGACTTTGTCGCCGGGTTTCACACCCTGTTCCAGCAGGTAGTGGGCCAGCTTGTTGGCCCGCTCCTCCAGTTCGGCGTAGGTCGACTCGCGATGTTCGCCGACCAGCACGATCCGGTCGGGCATCAGGTCGACGGCGTGTTCGACGAGATCGGCTATGTTGTAGCTCACAGAGACAAAAATAGAACGTGTTACTGTTTCTGACAAGGTCTTCGGCGTCTCGATCTGGACTGACCGGAGGGTGCGACGAAGGAGTGCCCGGAGGGAGGGAAGATCGAGACGGGAGGCCGAAGACCTGCGCGCGTCAGCGCGCCGTGACAGAGCTCGAACGTCAGGAGATATCGAATGGCCCACTGTCTGGTCGAGAAGCGAGACCACGTCCTCATCGTCACCATGAACCGGCCGGAGGCGCGCAACGCCCTGTCCGGCGAGATGATGGCGATCATGCGCGACGCCTGGGACCAGGTGGACAGTGATCCCGATATCCGCGTCGCGATCCTCACCGGCGCGGGCGGGGCCTTCTGCGCGGGGATGGACCTGAAGGCGATGAGCTCGCAGCATCCGGGGGACACCGCCTCCGCCGGCAGCTGGGATCCGGCCTACCTCCCCGCGCTGCTGAAGGGGCGGCGACTGGCCAAGCCGCTGATCGCGGCAGTCGAGGGCCCGGCCATCGCCGGTGGCACCGAGATCCTGCAGGGCACCGACCTGCGCGTGGCCGGGGAAAGCGCCAAGTTCGGTGTCTCCGAGGCCCGCTGGGGCCTGTTCCCGCTCGGCGGTTCCGCGGTGCGGCTGGCCAGGCAGATCCCGTACACCGTGGCCGCCGATCTGCTGCTGACCGGTCGGCACATCACCGCCGCCGAGGCCAAGGAGATCGGCCTGATCGGCCACGTGGTCCCCGACGGAACCGCCCTCGACAAGGCCTTGGCGCTGGCCGGCCAGATCGCCGACAACGGCCCGCTCGCCGTCCAGGCGATGCTGCGCACGCTGCGCGAAACCGAGGCGATGCCGGAGAACGAGGCGTTCCCCATCGAGGCGAAGATCGGCATCGAGGTGTTCAGATCAGCCGATGCCAAGGAAGGGCCGCGCGCCTTCGCGGAGAAGCGCAAGCCGAACTTCACCGGGCAGTAGTCACCACCAACAGGGCGCGAGCCATCGGCCTCGCGCCCTGTTCGGCCGGGTGCCTACGCGCCCGGGTAGTTCATGTAGAACGGCTCCCACTGGTGACCGTCGGGGTCGAGGAACGTGCGGCCGTGCATGCCCACCTGGGCCTCCTGGGCGCGCTTGTCCTCGTTGGTCTGCTCGGTCGCGCCCGCGGCGACGGCCGCGTCGGTCAGCGCGTCGACCTCCTCGGCACTGGCCAGCGAGAGCGCGTAGCCCGCGGCGGCGGTGTTGATCGTGTCGGCGATCGGGCGTGTGCTGAAGGTCGAGAAGAAGGGCTTGGTCAGCAGCATCAGGCAGATGTTGTCGTCGATGACGATGCACGACGCGTTCTGATCGGTGAAATCCTCGTTGACCTTCCAGCCGAGCGCCTCGTAAAAGCTCTTCGAGCGGTCGAGGTCGGCGACGGGGAGGTTGATGAAGATCATCTTGCTGCTCATGGGTATCAGCCTTTCGTGGCGTCGTTGCGGTCTCGAACATGTAGACGCGACGGCTCGCCGGAATTCATCGCGCCGGGCAAAGTTCGCAAATCTCGCCGGTCTGTTCTCGCCTCTGTCGACTGTCGGACCCCTGTGGCATCGTGGGAAACTATGAGCGACGCCACAACCGCTACCACCGGCCCCGATCCCGCAGTGCTGGCCGAATTCGAAACCCACCGGCGCGAATTGTGCGCGTACGCCTACCGCATGCTCGGCTCCTCGTTCGAGGCCGAGGACGCGGTGCAGGAGACCTTCACCCGCGCCTGGCGCTCCTACGATTCGTTCGAGGGCCGCGCGAGCCTGCGCTCGTGGCTGTACAAGATCGCCACCAATATCTGTCTCGACATGCTCGATCGCCCGCAGAGCCGGGCAAGGCCGATGGACCTCAACGGACCGGGCCGCCCGGATTCGCCGCTGCCTGCCCCGCAGCCCGACTACGTGTGGATCGAGCCGATCCCGAACGCGCTCGCCTTCGGCGCCGACCCGGCCGAGCATGCCTCCACCAAGGACACGCTGCGCCTTGCCTTCGTCGCCGCCTGCCAGCATCTGCCCGCCACCCAGCGCGCGATCCTGATCATGCGCGAGGTGCTGCGCTTCTCCGCGGGTGAGACCGCCGAGGCGCTGATGATGTCGCCGGCGTCGGTGAACAGCGCGCTGCAACGGGCACGCGCCACCATGTCCAAGGTGCAGCCGACCGTCACCGACGGGTTCGACGAGAGTGATCCCGAGCAGCGCAAGCTCGTCGACGATTTCGTGAAAGCGTTCGAGGCCTACGACATGGACGCGCTCACCACGCTGCTCAAAGCCGATGTGGCGCTGTCGATGCCGCCCTTCGATCTCTGGATCTCCGGGCCGGAGAATGTGGCCGCGTTCATGCTCAGCACCGGCAGCGCGTGCCGCGATTCGCGCATGGTGCCGCTGGAGGGCGCCAACGGGCTGCCCGCCTTCGGTCACTACAAGCCCAGTGGGGAGCCCGGCGTGTGGGTGCCGTGGTCGATCACCGTGCTCGAGCTCGATGGCGACACCATCTCGGGCCTGAACTTCTTCCTCGACACCGAGAAGTTGTTCCCGCTCTTCGGGCTCGCGCCGGAGTGGCGCGAAGCCGTCTGAGCGGGAACATCTTTCAGAGCAGGCGGCGCTTGTACAGCTTGCCGTTGGGGTCGCGGGGCAGCTCCGCACGGTATTCCACCGTGCGGGGCAGCTTGTACTTGGCGAGCTGACCGGCCGCGAACTCGAGGATCTCGGCGGTGAGCGCGTCGTCGCCCGCGGTGCCGTCGACCGGCTGCACGAACGCCTTGACCTGCTGGCCCCAATCCGGGTCGGGCACACCGAGAACCGCCACGTCGGCCACCTTCGGGTGGCTCATCAGCACGCCCTCGATCTCGGCCGGGTAGATGTTCACGCCGCCGGACAGGATCAGGTCGGAACGGCGGTCGCAGAGGAACAGGTAACCGTCCTCGTCGAGGTAGCCGATGTCGCCGACGGTGAACAGGTCACCGACGCGCGACTCCTCGGTCTTCTCCTTGGCGTGGTGGTACTCGAAGCTGGACGCGCCCATCTTCATGTAGACCATGCCCTCTTTGCCCGCGGGCAATTCGGTGCCGTCGGTCTCGTCGAGGATCTTGATGACCGACCACGGCCAGGCCTTGCCGACCGAGCCGGGCTTGTTCAGCCACTCGGTCCCGTTGATCACCGTGCCGCCGCCCTCGGTGGCGGCGTAGTACTCGGTGACGACCGGGCCCCACCAGTCGAGCATCTGCCGCTTGGTCGCCTGCGGGCACGGCGCCGCGCCGTGCACCATGCTGCGCAGCGAGGACACGTCGTAGCGGGCGCGCACGTCCTCGGGCAGGGCGAGCAGGCGATGGAACTGGGTGGGCACCATGTGGCTGTGGGTCACCTTGTGGCGCTCGATCAGCGCGAGCATGTCCTCGGGATCCCACTTGTCCATGAGCACCAGCTTGTGGCCCATCTGGATCGAGATCGTCGAGAAGTTCAGCACGGCCGTGTGATAGAGCGGCGAGCCGCAGATGTGCACGTGCTCGTCGTAGGGCGCGAGCTCGAACAGGGCGAAGAAGGCCTTGTTCGGCGCGGGGACCTGATCGGGATCGGCGCCGGTCAGCGGGCGGCGAACGCCCTTGGGGCGCCCCGTTGTTCCCGAGGTGTAGAGCATCGGCGCGCCGACCGAACGCTCGTCGGGGCGGCCGGTGTCGGCGGCGCCGAGCCAGGAGACCGGCCGGAAGCCGTCGATGACACCCGCCGAGAAGCGGGCTTCGGCGGGCAGTTCGGCGAGCTCGGCGGCCTCGGCGGCGGTGGCGGCGAAGCGCTCACTGGCCAGGAAGGCCGAGGCGTCGCTGTCGCCGAGGATGTAGGCGATCTCGGGCGCGGTGAGGTGCCAGTTCACCGCGACGATGTACAGGCCCGCCTGATACGCGGCGAAGTACGCGGCGATCGCCTCCACACCGTTGTGCAGCATGCTGACGACCACGTCGCCGGTGCGCAATCCGATGCCGCGTAGTCCGTTGGCGTAGCGGTTGGCGAGGGTGGCCAATTCTCGATAGGTGATCTCCCTGCCGTCCGGGTCGACGACGGCGATCCGCTCGGGATCGGCCGCGGCGATATTCCACAGTCCGAGGACTTCCGTTGTCTGCTGGCTGCTCACCCCATCGAATTTAGAACGTGTTCTAACTCGATACAAGGGTTTGGAGACGACGCATCTGATCGGCATCCGAAACCGAGATCAGCATCATCGTCACCCCGGCGTCCTCCCATTCCTTCAACCGCGAGCGCACATGGGCCTCGTCGCCGAAGATGGCGGTGTCGGTGATCAGCTCGTCGGGCACCGCCGCGGCGGCCTCGGCCTTGCGACCCGCCTGGAAGAGAGCGGAGATCTCGTCGACCTCGGCACCGTAGCCCATCCGCTTGTACACCTGGGCGTGGAAGTTCAGCTCGGGCGCGCCCATGCCGCCGATGTAGAGCGAGGTCACCCAGCGCATCCGCTCGATCTCGCCCGCCGGATCGTCTGTGACGACCACCTGGGCGCTCGCGGCGATCTCGAAATCCTCCCGGCTGCGACGGGCGCCCGGCCGGGCGAACCCCTCGTCGAGCCACTCGTTGTACATGCCAGCCAGGCGCGGCGCGTAGTAGATCGCCAGCCAGCCATCGGCGATCTCGGCGGTCTGGGCGACGTTCTTGGGACCCTCCGCACCCAGCCAGATCGGCAGGTCGGCGCGCAGTGGATGCACGATCGGCTTGAGCGGTTTGCCGAGGCCGGTCGCCCCTGGACCGGTGTAGGGCAGGCCGTAGTGCTTGCCGCCGGAGGTCACCGGAGCCTCGCGGGCCATGACCTTGCGCACGATGTCGACGTACTCGCGGGTGCGGCGCAGCGGCTGGGCGAACGGCTGCCCGTACCAGCCCTCCACCACCTGCGGACCGGAGACGCCGAGGCCGAGAATGGCCCGGCCGCCGCTGAGGTGATCGAGGGTGAGCGCGTGCATCGCGGCCGCCGCGGGCGTGCGGGCCGACATCTGCGCGACGGAAGTGCCGAGGCGAACGCGCTCGGTCGACGACCCCCACCAGGCCAGCGGAGTGAACGCGTCCGAGCCCCACGATTCGGCCGCGAACACCGCGTCGAACCCCGTTTCCTCGGCCGCGACGACCAGCTCGCCTGCGTTGGCGGGCGGCTGCGCACCCCAGTAACCGAGTTGCAGTCCGAATTTCATGACCGACGCCCTTTCCGGCGAATCCTTGCAAGCAGAATAAGAACCTGTTCTACTCGATATCGTGACCCAGGGGAATACCGCAGTGGAAGTATTGAGTGCACCCCTTCGGGTGCAGTTCGACTACACCAGGTCCGTCGGACCTGTCATCGGCGCCTTTCTGACCGGACTGCGCGACCGCCGGATACTCGGCGTTCGTGGCAGTGACGGCCGGGTATTGGTGCCCGCGCAGGAATACGACCCGATCACCTCGGCCCCGCTGGCCGAGCTGGTCCAGGTCGGGACGACCGGCACGGTGCAGTCGTGGACATGGGTGGCCGAGCCGCTGCCCGGGCAGCCGTTCGACCGCCCGTTCGCGTGGGCTCTGGTCCAGCTGGACGGGGCCGACACGGCGATGCTGCACGCGCTGGACGTGACCGGCCCGAGCCAGGTGAGCACGGGTATGCGTGTGCGGGTGCGCTGGGCCGACGAGCGCACCGGAACGATTCAGGACATCGCCTGCTTCGAACCGGGCGAAGCCACCGAGGCCACCGAGGCCGCCGCGCAGTCCGAGGACACCGCCGAGCCGGTGACCATGCTGACCACGCCCGTCGACATGAGCTACAAGCACACGGCCTCCCCGCAGGAGAGCGTCTACCTGCGCGGCCTCGCCGAGGGCAAGCTGATCGGCGGCCGTTCCGAAGCGGGCGGGCGGGTCTACTTCCCGCCGCGCGGCGCCAACCCGACCGACGGCACACCGACCGACGACCTCGTCGAACTGCCCGACAAGGGCACGGTGACCACCTTCTGCATCGTGAACGTTCCGTTCCTCGGCCAGCGGATCAAGCCACCGTATGTGGCCGCCTACGTGCTCCTCGACGGCGCCGACATCCCGTTCCTGCACCTGGTTCTCGGCTGCGAGGCGTCCGAGGTGCGGATGGGCATGCGGGTCGAAGCCGTGTGGAAGCCGCGCGAGGAATGGGGCCACGCGCTGGCCAATATCGACCACTTCCGGCCGACCGGCGAGCCCGATGCCGCGTACGAGTCCTACCAGCACCACCTCTGAGAGGCGACGTGAGTACACCAGAAATCGCGGTGGTCGGGTTCGCCCACGCACCGCACGTGCCGGAGACCTTCGGCACCACCAACGGCGTCGAGATGCTCGTGCCGTGCTTCCAGCAGCTCTACGCCGACCTCGGCATCAGCAAGACCGATATCGACTTCTGGTGCTCCGGGTCCTCGGATTACCTGGCGGGGCGGGCGTTCTCGTTCATCTCCGCGGTCGACGCGATCGGCGCGGTGCCGCCGATCAACGAGTCGCACGTGGAGATGGACGCCGCGTGGGCGCTCTACGAGGCGTGGGTGAAGCTGCTCTCCGGGCAGGCGCAGACCGCGCTCGTGTACGGCTTCGGCAAGTCGTCGGCGGGCACCCTGCGTCAGGTGCTGACCAGGCAGCTCGACCCGTATCTGGTCGGCCCGCTGTGGCCCGACGCCGTCTCGGTCGCGGGCCTGCAGGCACGCGCCGGGCTGGACGCCGGCCGCTGGACCGAGCGCGAGATGGCCGCCGTCGCCGGTGGTGACATCGAATCCCTGCTCGCCGAACCGTATGTCGCCGATCCGCTGCGCGCGCACGACATCGCCCCGATCACCGACGGCGCGGCCGCGATCGTGCTCGCGGTCGGCGACCGGGCCAGGGAGCTGTGCGAGCGTCCGGCGTGGATCACCGGCATCGCGCACAATATCGACGCCCAGGCGCTCGGTGGCCGCGACCTGACCCGCTCGCCCTCCACCACCAGGGCGGCCGCGGCGGCGACCCGCGGCAACACCGCCTTCGATCTGGCCGAACTGCACGCGCCGTTCAGCCATCAGCAGCTGATCCTGGCCGAGGCGATCGGCCTGTCCCCCGAGACCCCGGTCAACCCGTCCGGCGGTGCGCTCGCGGCCAACCCGATGTTCGCGGCGGGCCTCGAGCGGATCGGCAATGCCGCCACGGCCATCATCTCCGGCACCGCCGACCGGACCCTCGCTCATGCGACCAGCGGCCCCGCGCTGCAGCAGAACCTGGTCGCCGTTCTGGAATCGGAGGCACGATGAGCTTCCCCGCGGCGGTGCTCGGCACCGGCCAAACTCATCACGTGACGAAGCGCGCGGACGTGTCCATGGCGGGCATGTGCCGTGAAGCGATCGATCGAGCCCTCGAAGACTCGGGCCTGACGATCGACGAGATCGACGCCGTCGTCGTCGGCAAGGCGCCCGACTTCTTCGAGGGCGTCATGATGCCCGAGCTGTATCTCGCCGAAGCGCTCGGCGCCATCGGCAAGCCGCTGCTGCGCGTGCACACCGCGGGCTCGGTCGGCGGCTCGACCGGTGTGGTCGCCGCCAATCTGGTGCAGGCGGGCGTGCACGGCAAGGTCCTCGCGATCGCGTGGGAGAAGCAGTCGGAGTCGAATGCCATGTGGGCGTTGTCGATTCCGGTGCCGTTCACCATGCCGGTCGGCGCGGGCGCGGGCGGCTACTTCGCACCGCACGTGCGCTCCTACATCCGCCGCTCCAATGCCCCGATGCACATCGGCGCCATGGTGGCGGTGAAGGACCGGCGCAACGGCGCGAAGAATCCGCTCGCGCATCTGCACCAGCCCGACATCACCCTCGACTCGGTGCTGGCCTCCCAGATGCTGTGGGACCCCATCCGTTTCGACGAGACCTGCCCGTCCTCGGACGGCGCCTGCGCCCTGGTGATCGGCAATGCCGAAGCCGCGGCCGCCGTCGAAGCCGAGGGTAAGAAGGTCGCGTGGATCCACGGGACCGCGATGCGCACCGAGCCGACCACCTTCTCGGGTCGTGACCAGGTCAACCCGCAGGCGGGTCGCGACGCGGCCGCCGCGCTGTGGGCCTCGGCCGGGATCACCGACCCGCTCGAGGAGATCGACGTCGCCGAGATCTACGTGCCGTTCTCCTGGTTCGAGCCGATGTGGCTGGAGAACCTGGGCTTCGCCGCCGAAGGCGAGGGCTGGAAACTCACCGACAAGGGCGAGACCGAGATCGGCGGCCGCATCCCGGTCAACCCGTCCGGCGGCGTGCTCTCGTCCAACCCGATCGGCGCCTCCGGCCTGATCCGCTTCGCCGAGGCGGCCAAGCAGGTCATGGGCCGGGCGGGCGCGTACCAGGTCGAGAATGCCCGCAAGGCGATGGGCCACGCGTACGGCGGTGGCTCCCAGTACTTCTCGATGTGGGTCGTGGGAAGCGAGCGCCCGGAATGAAGTTCACCCTCGGAATCGCGCTGAGCCCGCTCGACCAGCTGACCGAGCTGGCCAAGACGGCCGAAGAATGCGGGTTCACCTCGATCGGCCTGCCCGACTCGCTGTTCTACATGAAGTCGCAGGCCGCCGACTACCCGTACACCCCGGACGGCAGCCGGTTCTGGGGGCCGGAGACACCGTGGGTCGACCCGCTGATCGCCGCGGCCTCCATGGCCGCGGTGACCACCAACCTGCGGTTCTACACCAACGTCCTCAAGCTCGGCTCGCGCAATCCACTGCTGCTGGCCCGGCAGGTCGGCTCGATCGCCAACATGTCGGGCAACCGCTTCGGCTTCGGCATCGGCATCGGCTGGGCTCCTGAGGAATTCGAGTGGTGCGGGGTGCCCTACGCCCGCCGGGGCGCGCGGGTCGACGAGATGATCGAGATCATCCGGCTCGTGCTCGACGGCGGCATGGTCGAGTACCACGGCGAGTTCTTCGATTTCGGCGAGCTGCAGATCAGCCCGGCGCCGAGCGAGCGGGTGCCGTTCTACATCGGCGGACACACCGGCCCTGCCCTGCGCCGGGCCGCCCGCATCGGTGACGGCTGGACCTCGGCAATGATGAAGTTCGACGATCTGGTCACCACCATCGCCACCCTGCGCGAGCTGCGGGCCGAGTACGACCGGTCCGAGGTGCCCTTCGAGATACAGGCCGTGTGCATCGACAAGTTCGGTCGCGGCGGCTACCAGGATCTGGCCGATGCCGGCGTCACCGACACCATCGTGGTGCCGTGGCTGTCCGACGGCATCGGCTTCGACGGCGAGCTGGCCGCCAAGCAGGATTCGCTGCGCAAGTTCGCCGAGAAATACATCGCCGACCCGATCGTCGCGAAGGAAAAGCCATGACAGAGACCGCGGTAGACCGTTCGGCGCGCGCGGCGGGCCTGGCCTCCCAGGCGGCGGTGCGGGCCAAGGACCGCGCGGCCTGGGTCGCGCTGTTCGCCGAGGACGGGATCGTCGAAGATCCGGTCGGCCCTTCGGGTTTCGACCCCGAGGGCGTCGGCCACCGCGGCCACGAGGCGATCGGCGGCTTCTGGGACAAGGCGATCGCGCTGACCGAGTCGATAGAGTTCCTCTTCGAGGACTCCTTCGCCTGCGGCAACGAGATCGCCTTCACCGGGATGATCCGTACCACCATGGCGGGCCATGTGATCGATGCCGAGGGCGTGTTCACCTACAAGGTCGACGCCGAGGGCAAGATCGCCGCGCTGCGCGCCTTCTGGGAGGTGGACCGCGCCATGGCCACCTCTCGTCGCGTGTCCTGACGACGAAATACATTCAGCCCCGGCACCATTCGGTGCCGGGGCTGAACTGTTCGCACTACCGGACCCCGCACGCCCGACCCCGAGGAGGGCAGGCCGACGCCTG